>JBBQXR010000030.1:0-16296 GCA_038209455.1 Acidimicrobiia bacterium | reverse complement strand
CGGCGAACCCGTCGTACACCTTCGCCGGCGCGGCGACCTACCCGGTGACCCTCACGGTCACCAACGGTTCGGGGACCAACTCGATCACGAAGAACGTCGTCGTGAGCGCGGTCGCCTCCACGATCACACTCGACCCGACGGCCGACTCGTACGTAAGCAAGTCATCAGCGACGAAGAACTACGCGTCGTACACCGACCTCAAGATGTTGGGCTTCAACGGGACCTACGAGTACCACCCGTACTTCCAGTTCAACGTCTCCGGGCTGAGCGGCACACCGACGTCGGCGAAGCTCCGGCTCTTCGTCACCGACGGCGGGACCAGCGGCGGTAACTGGTTCTCCCCCACCGGGAGTTGGACCGAGACCACCCTCAACTGGAACAACGCGCCTGCACTCACCGGCTCGCCGTTCACGACCGTCGGGGCCGTTCCCATCGGTCAGTGGGTCGACATCGACGTCACCGCCAAGGTCACCGGCAACGGGATCGTCACGTTCGCGTCCACCAACCCGACGACCGACATGGTCACCTTCGCCAGCCGGGAATCGGCCAACAAGCCGCAGCTGATCATCACCCGCTGACCCAGTCCGGGACTGGTCTCAGCGATCGACGGCGGCGCGGTCGGCCGCGATCGCGGCTTCGAGCTTCGCGATGCGCGCGCCGCGCACCTGGGTGACTTGACCCGCGTACGTGGCCGCGGGCAGCGAGGCCCAGGCGGCCGCCGCGGCCTGAGCCGTGTCGTCGAGTGCCTCGGGCGCGACCACGGCGTCGAAGTAGCCGGCATCGCGCGCACCAGTGGGCCCATACATGCGCGCGCCAACGACGGCGGCCTGGAAATAACGGCGACTCAACCGCTCCTCCGCGAACTCGATGGCCCAGCGGGGCAACACCATCCCGATCTGGGTCTCGATGAGACCGATCTGGAATGCACCGTCCGCACCGATGCGCTCGTCGGCCGCGAGGCACAACAGGGCGCCGGCTGCCACCGCGTGACCGGGGCAGGCGACCACCACGGGCAACCCGGAGGCGAAGATGCGGGTGAAGAGCGCGCCGCCGTCGGAGACGAGCGTGACCATCGCCTTCGCGTCACCCGACCTCATCACGGTGAGATCGAAACCGCCCGTGAGGAACCCCGGCTTCCCGGTGATGCAGAGAGCGCCCACGGCGTCGTCAGCTTCGGCGAGGGTGAGGCACTGACCGAGCGCGGTCAGCACCTCGGACGACAACGCGTTGGCCTTGCCGTGCCCGATCCGGGCCCAGGCCACCGCGTCGCGCACCTCGTAGGCGACGAACTCGCTCCCGCTCTGACTCTCCGACATGCCCGGTTCCTCCGCGATCGGTCGACGACGACGGCACCATACGCGCACGGGACCACAGGACGCCGCGTCGACTACTGCAACACGTAGTCGTCGGGGTTCGGATGCCGGGTGCGCTGCCAGAACTCGAGGAGCGGGAACGGCCAGTTCTGGGTCACGCGGCCGCTCGCGTTCTTGTACCAGGTGTTCACGCTGGCCGCGCCCCACGCCATGCGGGCGTTCGCCGCGTCCACTGCCGCGTTGTATTCGTCGTGCACGCCGGAGCGCACGCTCATCGAACCCAACCCTCGTTCGAGCAGCATCCGGAGGCTCTCGACGATGTACCGGGCCTCGAGTTAGGAGAAGTAGATGATGCTGCCGTTGATCACGATGTTGGTGTTGGGCCCGTACATCAGGAACAGGTTCGGGAAGTCGGGGATGGTGAGCCCGAGGTAGGCCCGCGCCTCGCCGTCCCACGAGGAGTGCAGGTCCTTGCCCCCGGTGCCGTGGACCGTCATCGGGGTGAGGAAGCTCGACGCCTGGAACCCGGTGCCGTAGATGATCACGTCGAACTCGTGCTCCGTGCCGTCGACCATCGCGATGCCCGTCTCGGTGACCGCACCGATGGCACCGACATCGAGTTCGACGTCATCCCGCGCGAACGTGCGGGCCCAGATGCCGTTGTCCCGCACGAAGCGCTTCGAGAAGGGCGGGTACTTCGGCAGGACCTTCTCGAACAACTCGGGATCGGGAAACTGCATCCGGTAGTACTCGGTGAAGATCTGCCGGACGATGTCGTTCATGAGGCTGACCGACTGGCCCGGAACCTCGGGCTCCCACTCGTCGTCCACCGCCGCCATCGGGACGAGCACCTCGTGCGAACGCCAGAACACCCAGACCCGATCCCAGTGTGCGAACGCGGGGACGTGGTCGAGAAGCCACCGCGCACCGGCCGGGAGGTCGTCGTGGTAGTTCGGCGTCTCGATCAACCACGGTGGCGTGCGCTGGAAGACGGTCAGGTGACCGGCGAGCTGCGCGACGGCGGGGATGAACTGCGCTGCGCTGGCCCCGGTGCCGATGATCGCGACTCGCTTCCCCGTCAGGTCGACCGACGAGTCCCAGCGCGCGGAGTGGAACGACGAACCCGCGAACCCGTCGATCCCCGGGATGTCCGGATAGTTCGGCCGGTTGAGTTGACCGACCGCGCTGACCACTGCGTGACCCACCACGACATCGGTGGTGCCGTCGGCCCGACGGACGGTCACGTTCCACGCCGCGTCGACCGCGTTCCACGTGGCGTCGATCACCTCGGTCTCGAACTCCACGTGCGGGCGGATGTCGAGTTCCTCGGCGCAGGCCCGGAAGTAGTCGAGCAACACACTCTGGGTCGAGAAGTACTGCGGCCACGTACTCGTCTGGGCGAACGAGTAGCTGTAGAAGTGGTTCGGCACGTCGACGCGACACCCCGGATACCGGTTCTCCAACCAGGTGCCGCCCACGTCGGCGTTCTTCTCGAGGATCACATAGGGGATCCCGGCCTGGCCGAGGCGGTGCGCGGCCACCATGCCCGACATGCCGGCGCCGATGATCACGACGCGCAGATCGCGATCGGGCGCGACGGTGTCGAGATCCCAACCCGGTGCCCGACGGTCCACGCCGTCGATCGCCAACTCCTCCGTCATGAGTTCGATGTAGTCGGACGCGACGCCCGCGCCGGCGAGGAACTCCAACGCGGTGCGGATCGAATCGGGATCCGGCGGCGGCGCCGGCACGCAGCCCGCGTCCCGGTACCGGCCCAGAGCCGCTGCGGCTGCTGACCGGGCCTCGACCGCCTGTTCGGGGGTGACGCCACCGGTCGGGTCGAACGACTGGGATGCCTGCGGTGCGAGCTCCGGTCGCAAGAGGGAGAAGTCGCCGGTGAGCGTGGCGACGGCGGCCAGCAGCGGCGGCGTCTCGATCTCGCTCAGTGCCGTCAGGATCTCGGCATCGGTCTCGGTGATCGGCAGCGGGTCCGGGTCGATTCGCATCGCGGTGCAGTTTCACACGCGGCCGGCGGTGGCCGCCTTCCGTCAGCCCGCCGCGGGTGCCGGTCCGCAATGCGCCTTGCAGAACGACCACGCATCCGACGCACGGGGCATCGGCTGCTGAGCGTGCAGCACCGCGGCCGCCTCGGCACCCGTGTCGACGACCGATACGAGGTCCTGCCACGGTGACGACGGATCGATCGCACGGAGCAGGGGGACCGCAGGGACAGTCTCGGTCCAGAACTTCGTGCCGAGCAGCACCATCGGACTCGCCTCACCGAGGGCGAAGTAGCTGTTCTGCGCCGCGTCCTGGAACATCTCCTGAACCGTGCCGGCCCCGCCGGGGGCGAACACGATCCCGCGCCGCGCGACCGAGACGAGCCCGTCTTCGCGCAGGCTGTTGTCGAAGTACTTCGCGATGTGGGTGGCGAAGATCGTTGGTGGTTCGTGGCCGTAGAGCCACGTCGGGATGCCGAGGCTCGGCACCGGGACGACGTCGCGATTCGCCTCGACGACGGCGAATGCCTGGGTCACGAATTCGAAGTCGTCGAACCGCGGGGCGCGCGCGAGGACCGCCAGCGCGTGGTCGAGTCGATCGTCGGGCGCCGCGGCGAACCACGCACCCAGGTGCGTTGCCTCCATCGCCCCGGGGCCACCGCCACTCACCATGAGGAACCCGTCGCGCGTGAGCGTGCGGGCGAGCCGGGCGATCTCAGCGAACGGTCCGTCGATCGCGCGGGCGAGATCGTGACCACCCATGACCGCGACCGATCGCCGGTTCCGACCGTCCTCCCCGAGGAACTCGGTGAGGGCATCGGTGATCGCGTGGTCGTGGAGTCGGCGGACGAGCGCGTGGACCATGGAGTCGGCTACCGGACCTCCGGTCGCAACCCAATAGTCGTAGATCGCGGCGTCGGGGGTGTGGCAGTAGGAGCACGGATCGCTGGGCACGAAGCCCGCGAAGAGTTCGGCGGGCCGGTAGAGCTCGGTGCGGTAGGTGTCGAACGGCAGGCCCTCGATGCGCGGGAATACGAGTGCGCCTGCGCTCATCAGGGCTTCGAGCTGACCCGGACGACCGGTACACCCGAAGAAATACGTCCGGCCCAGCCGCCGCGCCACCAGACGGTCGACCGCGCCGTCGACGTCCACGTTCTGCACCACGACATCGACCATCGACTCGCCGGCATCGAGCCGCGCGCGCAACGCGCCGGAATCCGAGACCTCGATCACGGTGCGGTACCGAACGCCTCGCCATCGAAGCGGTCGACCCTGGTGAACGAGGCGACCGCGGCTCGAGTCAGCTTGGAGAACGTCCGCTTCGGGTGGCCCAACGCGATGAGCGCGGCGATCGCATGGCCCTCTGGCACCCCGAGCAGCGCACTTGCCGCAGGCTCCTCGCGGATCACCATGGTGGTGAGCACCCCACCGAGCTCAACCTCGCGTGCGGCGAGCAGGACGCTCCAGGCGAACGGATAGACCGACGCGGCGCCGGCGAACGTGTAGCGGTCGAGATCGCGATCGACGGCTGCGAGTTCCGCAAGGTCGACGACGACGGCGAGCAACACCGGCACCCGGTCGAGGCGTTCAGCGAATCCGTCGGGCGAAGCGGCGGCTGCAATGTCCGCGGTAGCGGTTGCCGCCGCGGTCTCGACGGTACGGTCGGCGAGCGGTGACCACGGTGTCAGGCCCGCGGCGCGCATCGCCAGGTACTCGTACCAACCGGTGAGGTAGAGGTCGCGCAATCCGGCGCGGAGAGTGGGGTCCTTGACCACGACGACCCGCCAACCCTGCCGGTTCCCGCCACTGGGCGCGAACCGAGCGACGTCGAGGACGCGAGCGATGGTCGCGTCGTCCACGGGCTCGTCGGTGAAGTCCCTGATCGCGCCGGTGGTGGTGAGTGCCGCATGCAGATCCATACGGGGAACCTAGAACGAACGCCGGAAGTTGGCCGACCCCTTCGGCTGGGGGGACTCGAGGGTCGGCCAACTCGGCGGTGGAGCGCTCTGCCCCTCGCGTCGGCGCTCGGCCAGCGTCACGCAAACGGGAGGGACAACGACGGATCTCTAGGGTTGCGGATGCCGCATCGCCGGCCGCGCTCGATGGGCCATCACCTCCCGTGACCACGGGGTCGCCACTGCGACTCCGTGGGCACTGCCACCAAGTGCTTGCATCACGCCTCCTTCGTTCTTGGGAAGTTCAGGTTGCGTCGCCGTTGACAAGGACACCATCACACCGTGCCGTTCCGTCGGCGTTGCCCAGGCGGAACGGTTCCGGGTCGCGCGACTGACAGACCACTGACGGCCGACGACCCGAGGTGACGGCCCGGCGAGGCCCGTCGTAGCCTCCGCCCATGGATCACGGCCTGAGCCGGGCCGACTCCCGCTCCCTCCTCCCGTTCCTCCCGCGGCTCACGATCGACTGGGCCCGTGGACGGGACGAACGCCCGTGGCAACTCATCGACGGTTCGCTGCTCTTCGTCGACATTTCGGGGTTCACCAAGATGTCCGAGCGGCTGGCACGACACGGCCGCCTCGGCGCCGAGGAGGTCACCGACGCCGTCGAAGCGTGCTTCGGTGCGTTGCTCGCACTCGCGTACGCAGCGGGTGGCAGCCTGCTCAAGTTCGGTGGTGACGCGCTCCTGATCCTTTTCACCGGTCCCGACCACGCCATGCGCGCCGCAACCTCCGGCATCGCAATGCAGGAACGGCTCGGTCACGTCGGCGAGATCGACACGAGTGCCGGACGCGTGAAGCTCCGCATGTCGGGCGGCGTGAACTCGGGAACGTTCGGTTGCTTCCTCGTCGGCTCGTCACACCGCGAGTTGATCCTCGGTGGCGCCGACGTGAGCGCAGTCGTCGCCATGGAAGGCGCCGCGAGCGCAGGCCAGATCGTGGCCAGCGCCGCGACCGTCGCGCTCCTCGACCCGCGGTTGGTGGGACCGCCGCTCGGCCCCGGGTATCGCCTGCGACGGATCGCGGTCCGTATCCCCGAGGACCCGGCTCCGAGGACACGCGATGCCGAGCACCTCGACCTCAGCCTCTTCGTGCCCTCGGCCATCCGGGCCCACCTGAACGCAGGCGGAGGAGACCCGGAACACCGTCTGGTGTGCATTGCCTTCTGCCACTACGACGGCACCGACGAACTCATGGCGGCCGAAGGTCCGGGTGCCGTCGCCCGCGCGCTCAACGAACTCGTCACGACCGTCCAGACCGAGGTCGACCGGGCCGGTGTCACCTTCCTCGCGACCGACGTGGACGAGGACGGCGGGAAGATCATCCTTGCGTCGGGCGTCCCTGCTTCGACCGGCCAGGACGTCGACGCGCTCCTCGGAGCGGTCCGGCGCATCGCCGATGCCGAGCTCACCCTCCCGCTGCGCATCGGCGTGCACCGAGGGCCGGTGTTCGCAGGCGAGGTCGGACCTCCGTACCGCCGGACCTTCACCGTGATGGGCGACACCGTGAACCTCACCGCCCGCCTCATGGCCAAGGCTGCGCCGGGCGAGATCGTCGCCAGTCCCGAGATCCTCAACCCGGCCCGCACGCAGTTCACGACGACGCCCCTCGAGCCGTTCATGGTCAAGGGCAAACGCAACCCGGTCGTCGCGTCGACGCTGGGATCCACGCACCGACGCGAGACCCGCACCGCGATCACCCTGCCGCTCGTCGGCCGCGATCTCGAACTCGCCGTGTTCGACGAATTCCTCGATGCCGTCCGCGGCGGCGCCGGACGTGCCGTCGAACTCGTCGGACCGGCCGGGATGGGCAAGAGCCGGCTCACCGAGGAGCTCCGCGCGCGCGGCAACGACCTGCCCCAGCTGACGGTCATGTGCGATCCCTACGAGGCGACGAGCCCGTACGCGGCGTTCTGGTGGCTGCTCCACGATGTGCTCGCGCTGCCCCCGACCGCCGACCGGAGCGAGGTCGCCGCCGCACTCCACGCCGCCGTCGCGTGGCACTGCCCGGACCTCGAACCGTGGATCCCGCTTCTCGGCGTCCCCCTCGACCTCGAACTCCCGGCGACGCCCGAGGTGGAGGCCATCGCGCCCGAGTTCATTCCCGACAAGGTGCGGGAACTCACCGCGACGTTCCTGAACGCCGCCCTCCCCGAATCGGTGATGGTCGTCTTCGAGGACGCGCACTGGATGGACGACGCGTCGAGTGCCGTCCTCGACCGCATCATCCGCGCCATACCCGAGCGTTCGGCGCTGGTGTGCACCACGCGCCGCGCCGACGACACCGGGTACCACCTCGTCGAGCGGGACCACACGCGGTCACTCACCTTGACTCCGCTCACCACCGCCGACGCGGTCACCGCCCTCGTTGCTGCGACCGATTCGGCGCCACTACGCGCCGATGACATTGCGCTGCTCGCCGACCGGGCGTCGGGCAACCCACTCTTCCTCGAAGAGCTCCTCGAGACGCTGCGGGCCGGCGGTGACATCGCCACCCTCCCCGACACGGTCGACGCTCTCGTCACCGCCCAGATCGACCGCCTGCCCCCGGAGCTCCGGACCCTCGTCCGGGTGGCGTCCGTGCTCGGCCAGAGCTTCCTCCTCGAAGAGCTCGCCGCGCTCATCGCCGACGAGTTGCCCCCACCCGACCACGACGTGTGGGAGGAACTCAAGGCCATTCTCACGTTCACCGGCCCCGGTGCGTTGCGGTTCCGCCACGCACTGGTACGGGATGCCGCGTACCAGGAGCTGCCGTACCGGCGCCGGCGCGAGCTGCACGCGCGTGCTGGAGACGCGATCGCGGCCCCACTCGGCGAGCACGCCGACGCGGAAGCCGAACTCCTCTCGCTCCACTACCTCCATGCTCAACGGTTCGACGACGCTTGGCGGTTCGCGCGGGTTGCGTCCGACCGCGCCATCGCGAAATACGCGAACACGGAGGCGGCCGAACTCCTCGAGCGCGCTATCAACGCGGCCCGACGTGGTGCCGACGTCTACGCCACCGACCTCGCCGAAGTGTGGGAACAGCTCGGCGACGTGCGCGAGCGGGCCGGCGTCTACGACGAGGCACGGCAGGCGTACCGGACCAGCCGTCGTCTGCGCGGGGAGGACCACGCCCGGATCGCGCGGGTCCTCCTCAAGGAGGCTTGGATCGCCGACCGGGTGGGACGGTCGTCCGAAGCCGTACGAGCGGTCCGGCGCGGCCTCAAAGTCCTCGCCGCCGACGAGTCCGACGCCGCGCAACGCATCCGGGTACAACTCCGGGCGTGGTACGCGACGGTGCGCCAAGCGCAGGGTCGCTCGGCCGAGGCGGTCACCGAGTGCCTCGACGCGATCGCGGCGGCGGTCGCCATCGGCGACTCCGCCACCGAGGCGCAAGCCCGGTCGACCCTCGACTGGGCCTACGTCTCGGTCGGGCGCGCCGATCTGGCGATCCACTCCGAGCGCGCCCTTGCGCTCTACACCGAACTCGGCGACCTCTCGGGCCAGGCGCAGGTGCTGAACAACCTCGGCGGGTTCGCCTACTACGACGGACGGTGGAGCGACGCGGTCGACCTGTACGAGCGCGCCCGGTCGTTGCGGATCCTCACGGGGAACGCCGTCGACGCGGCGATGAGCACCCTGAACATCGGCGAGGTGCTGATGGACCAGGGGCACATCGACGACGCCGAGCAGCACTTCCTCGAGGTCAGCCGTGCGTGGCGGGCCGCCGACTACCGCAGCGGCGCGCCGGTGGCGCAGATGTACCTCGGGCGGATCGCCGCCGCACGCGGTCGGTTCGACGACGCACTCGCGACCTTCGAACGGGCCGCCGCGGAACTCGTCGCCATCGGCGCCGACTCGGACGCGATCGAAGTCGAAATCCGCATCGCCGAGTGTCTGCAGCTCGCCGACCGACCGGAAGCGGCCATGGAGGCCGCCAGTGCCGCCCTGCGGCGCGACCTTGCGCTCGGCAGCGTCGTCGACCACGGGCCGCTGCTCCGGATCCGCGCCGAGGCACTCCTGGCGGCGGGCGACGATGAGGGTGCCCGCCAAGCGGTCAGCGGGTCACTCGACGACGCGCGCGCACGCGAAGCATCGTTCGAGATCGCCCGGTCACTGGTGGTGCTCGCGGCCGTCGAAACCCGAGCGGGCGCCGGCGACGCCGCCCGTGAACATCGCGTCACCGCCGACGAGATCTTCGATCACCTCGGCGTGATCGTCACCGAGTTCGGCGCCCGCCGGTCACCGGGCGAACCGAACGATCGCTAGCGGCGCGCGAACCTCGGGTCGCCCGAGAGCAGCACGATCTCGAACCGGACGTCGCCGCCCGAGATCGTCTCCTTCTCGTGAATACACGGCGACGGGACCGCGATGTGCTTGGAGGTGTTCGCGCACATGGGCACCTCGACGATCGGGCCACCCACCGCCTTTTGGACGTAGAGCTTCGACCGCGTACCGGCACCCGCGACCGTCTTGTCCCACGTGATGGTGAGCCGGGCGGGCGAGCGCGGGTTCGTGTAGCCCGTGAAGGGCGACAGGAACAGGATCTTCCCGGAACACGGCTGACCCCCGCAGAAGGTGGTGGCGCCGGCGGTCTCGGCGCGCAACTCGATCGGTGCGCCGACGCCGGAGTTGGGGATCCGGAACGACGCCACCGTGTTGTCGGTCGGAGTCGCAGTGGTCCCGGTGGAGATGGTGCCGCCGGGTGCGACGAAGCCCACTGCGGGACCCGGCGCCGCGGCCGTGACCGTCGGGCCGAACTGGTCGCTCACCGGTGCGGCACCGTTGGCGTTGGCCGCGATCGTGGTCGGGAACGGGCCCGACGCACCCGCCGGACTCTGGACCACGGCGTCGATGCTGACCACGCCGCCGGCCACGAGATCACCGAACAGGCAGGTGCTGGCCCCGGACACGAATGCGCTGCATCCCCCACGCGACGGCGTGATCGAGATGGGCGTGGCGCCCGTTGGCACGGTCACCCGGGCGAACACGCCGGTGGCGGTGGTCGAACCGGTATTGGTGAGGTCGAAGTGAACCCGGCTCGCGCTCCCGGCCGTGATCACTGCGGGGTTCGCCACCCCCGAAACGTGCAGGCCCGAGGGGGCGACCGCCGTCCACACGACCGGCGCGTCGTTCGTGACGGCCGACGTGCTGCCGTCGCTGACCCCGGCCCGCAAGACGTCGGTGCCTGGGGCGGCGCCGCGAATCACGAATGCAGCCTGGCCCGCAGCATTGGTGGTGCCGCCGCGGATGAAGCCCTGGTCGGGACCGGACACCACACCGAAGATCACTCCGAGACCGGAGACCGGCACGGAGTTGCGGGTCGCGGTCACGGTGAAGGTCAGGTCGGTGCCCACCGCTGCGCTGCCCGACGCCGGCGCGAGGTTGGCCACAATGGGCTGAACCGTGGTGCCGGTCACCGTCACCGCGGCGTCCGGTCCGGTCGGCGCGACCGTGAAGCCACCGTCATTGGTCGCGCTCGCCGAGCTCGTGAACGTGCCGGTGGTCGTGCCGACGTTGGCGTTGAAGTGCAGGACGGCGGACCCGGCGCCCGGCACCGAGAGTGGACCGGCCCAGGTCAGCGTGTTCCCGCTCCCGACGGTCGGGTTCGCAGTGGTCAGCCCGGTCGACGAACCGGCGGTGTACGTGAAGGTCGCCGGCAGCACGTCGGAGAGCGACGACAGCACGACAGCACCGGCGTTCGGGTTCTGCACTGTGATCGCGTACCCCGCCGACCCACCGGACGCAACGCTGCCCTGGTCGGGCGCGATGCTCATGGACAGCGGCAGGATGCCGAGTGGGCTGAAGGTGATGAACGACGAGAAGGTCTTCGTCGATGCATTCCCGATCGTCGCATCCCAGCTCAGCCCGGCACCGTTGTCCTGGAGGACGGCGCAGTCACAGGTGTCGGGGAAGGCCGCCTGCGAGGCCACCTGGTTGTACACGGTGTTGTAGAAGCTCTCGTAGTAATGACTCCCTGCGGTGATCGGGAACCACTGTTCGATGCGAGCACCGGGCTCGGTACCGGTGGTACACGCAACCGCGCCACTCGTGGCGTCGACCGCGCCGTACCCCGAATCAGAGTTCTGGAGGTAGCAGTCGGCTGCACGGTAGAGCCGGACCGCCTTCGCCGTTCCCGACGAGTTGGCCACCTGCACATCGGTCCGGAACGACTCGAGGCCGGTGGTGTACGTGTCGGTCTGGGTCAGCCGGATCCCGGTGGTCCCCGCGTCGACCACGGTGACGACCTTGTACGGATCGGCGTTGGTGCCGGTACCGGTCGGACCGGTCTGGCTCACCGGCGTGTAGGTGGTCCCGAGGAACGGACCGAACAGTGAACCGTCGACGCTGAGGAAGGTGCCGCACGACGTGCCGCTGAAGAACTCCCCCGACGTATCGCCCACATGGTCGGCCGAACAGTCGAGGGTGGTGCTCACGCCGACCTGGGTCAGCGGACCTGTACTCGTGATCGACGCTGCGCCCGCCGGCACCGCGTCGAAGGCGATCAGACCGCCCGTTGCGACGATCGCGGCGATAGTCGCGACGACACCCTGCCGAAGCCGAAACCAACCCATGTGCCCACTCCCTTTGCTTGCCCTGCCGGGAGGCTAATTCAGGCACCGAATCCACGCAATTGCCATCTACCGAACCACCACAGAGGGTGAACAGCCCAGCAGCCGGCAGTTTCCACTTCCGAGCCGGAGCTTGCGGAGGCGAGCAGCCCGGGAGCGAACCCCACGTCACCCACCACCCGTCAGGAGAGTGAGCGGACGGGCAGACAGCCAGTCAGTCGAACTCGGTGTTCATGAGGGGGGCGGTACAGATCTCGATCTGGAGGCCATCGGGGTCGCGCAGGTAGACCGAGTTCTCGACGCCGAGGTCGGGACCGCGGAACTCGACGCCTTCGGCCGCGAGGCGCGCCTTGAGGATCGCGTAGTTCTCCGGCGCCATGGAGATGGCGAGGTGCTGGACACCGCCCAGGGTCTCGCGGAACTCGGGGTGCTCGAAGCCGGGGAAGTCGAAGAAGGCGAGCAGGTTGCCGTTCCCGATGTCGAAGAAGAGGTGGGCACTCGCCGGGTAGTCGCGGTTCTCGAACAATTCGACGAGCGGGAAACCGAGCAGATCCTGGTAGAACGCGATCGTCCGCCCGACGTCGGAGCAGATGAACGCAGCGTGGTGCACCCCGCGTGCGGTGGACGGCGGTCGACCCTCAGCGGGTTGGACCAGCGCGGTCCAGGCGGCGGTGCGTTCGTCGAACTCGATGCTCATCGGGCGAAGCTACCTCCCCGATTCCGGTACCGGGAAGGCCTCAGTGGGTCCGTGCGGCATGCCGGTTCGACGACGAGCGCCTGTAGCCTGCGCCGAATGTCCGGATGGAACTTCGCCACGGTGTGGGACTCGGTCGCCGAGGAGGCACCGGATCGGATCGCCATCATCTGCAGCGACGAGCGCCGGACCTACGGCGAACTCGAGGACCGGGCCGCCCGCCTGGCCGGTTCCCTGAGCGAAGTCGGAGTTCGGCCGGGAACCACGGTGGCAATCGATCTCGTCAACTCGTGCGAATACCTCGAGACGTTCTACGCCGCCCTCAAGCTCGGTGCGATCCCGGTCAACGTCAACTTCCGGTACGGCGTGGAGGAGACCCGTTACCTCCTCGCCGATGCCGACGCCCTGGCCGTCGTCACCGAAGATCGGTTCGCCGAGACGGTGCGGGCCGCGGTCGATCTGCTCGACGAACCCCGCCCCGCAGTCGTCGCTCTCGGCGCCGACTACGCCGCGGCCGTTACCGGGCCCCGGCTCGTGACCGATCACCGCCCCGACGGCGACGACCTGATCTTCCTCTACACCGGCGGCACCACGGGCATGCCCAAGGGCGTCATGTGGCGCAACGACGATCTCTACGTGGCGCTCTGGCAGATGGGCCGGCCGGGGACCGAACCACCCGATCCACTGCTCGCGGCCCGCGCCGGAAAGCGCGCCGGGACCACGCTGCCCGCCTGCCCGCTGATGCACGGCACCGGGCTCTTCATCACGCTCTCGACCCTCTCGGGCGGCGGGACCGTCGTGCTCATCGACGAGATCGGACTCGATCCGGTGCGGATCTGGGACGAGGTCGACCGCAACGAGGTCGCGGTCCTCACCATCGTGGGTGACGCGTTCGCCCGACCATTGCTCGACGCCCTCGACGCCGAGCGGGCGCGGTGGTCGCTGGCCTCACTGCGCGCGATCACGTCGAGCGGCGTCACGTGGAGTCCGGAAGTGAAGCGCGGCCTGCTCGGACACCTGCCGACGATCACCCTGCTCGATTCGCTCGGCGCGTCCGAAGGGCTCATGTCCCGCTCGGCGGCACGCGCCGACGACAAGGAAATCGCCGCCGCGCGCTTCGCCGTGAACGAGCGGGTCCGGGTCCTCACCGACGACGGCCGTGAAGTGGAGCCCGGGAGCGACGAGGTCGGTCTGGTCGGCGTCGGGGGCCGAATCCCGCTCGGCTACTACAAGGATCCCGAAAAGACCGCCAAGACGTTCCGGACGGTGAACGGAGTGCGGTACTCCATCCCTGGTGACCACGCGACCGTCGATCCCGACGGCACCATCCGACTCCTCGGCCGCGGGTCCGCCACCGTCAACACCGGTGGTGAGAAGGTGTACCCCGAAGAGGTCGAACTGGTGATCCGCCGCCACGCCACGATCGACGACTGCGTCGTGCTCGGGCTCCCCGACCCACGATTCGGCGAGATGGTGGTGGCGATGGTGGTCACCCGCAATGCCGTTGACGAGAATGCCGTCCGCGCCCACTGCAAGTCCGAGGGCCTGGCCGGGTACAAGACACCGAAGCGCGTCGTGGTGCTCGACACGATGCACCGCGCGCCGAATGGCAAAGCCGACTACAAGCTGCTCCGCGCTCTGGCTGCGGAACGTCTGGAGAATCAAGCGTGAACACCGCACCACGACCGAATGTCCGGAGGCCTCGATGATGGCGGACCACTTCGTCATCGACGGCTCCAACCTCGCCACCGAAGGTCGCACCGAGCCGAGCCTGGCGCAACTCCGCGAGGCGGTCGACGCGTTCCGCGGTGAGCACCCCGGCACGACCGTCACCGTGGTGGTCGACGCGAGCTTCGAGCACCGCATCGACCCGTCAGAACGGGCGGCGTTCGCCAAGGCCGAAATCGCCACCGAGGTCGTATCGCCGCCGGCGGGCGCGGTGGGTCGCGGCGACGGCTTCCTCCTCCAGATCGCGAACCGCACCAACGCGACGGTCGTGTCGAATGACTCGTTCCAGGAGTTCCACGCCGAATACATCTGGCTGTTCGAACCGGGTCGGCTCATCGGCGGCAAGCCGGTGCCCGGCGTGGGTTGGATCTTCTCGTTGCGACGACCGGTGCGAGGGATCGTGAGTCGCAAGACCACCCAGCGCGCCAAGAAGGAGGCACGCGACGAAGACCAGGTCCGTGACGCCATCGCCGAGGCGACCGCCGACGTGATGAGCAGCACCACGGGTCGGCGCCGCCGCCGTGGCAGTCGCAGCGGGTCCACCGAGACGACGCCGAACTCCGAGCCCGAGGCCGTGAACCAACCGGCGCCGTTCCTCCAGTTCGTGATCGACCACCGCCTCGGCTCCCAGGTCGAGGGCATCGTGGACGCGTTCTCATCCCACGGCGCCTTCGTCATCGTCGGCGACGTCCGGTGTTACGTCCCGATCGCCGCCATGGGCGACCCGCGTCCGTCGAAAGCGCGCGACGTGCTCACGCGCGGCGAGGCGCGCACCTTCGTGGTCCAGGCTGTCGACGCGCCCCGTCGTGGGATCGAGTTGGCGCTGCCCGGGTTCGAGAAGATCGCGGGCACACCGAGTGACGAGACCGTCGAGGCCGATGTGAAGACCAGTCGCCCGCGGCGCACGTCGACCCGCTCGGGCCGGCCCGCCACCCGCCCGGCGAAGTCCACTGCGCCGGCCAAGAAGGCAACCGCGTCGGGCGGACCCGGGGCGTTCGAGACCGGCCCGATCCCGGCACCGCCGCGGCCCCGTAAGGCCGGCACTGCGAACGCGCCGACGCCGGTCAAAAGATCGGTCGCGAAGAAGACCGGCGCGAAGAAGACCGCCGCGAAGAAGACGGTCGCGAAGAAGACGGTCGCGAAGAAGACCATCCGGGCCAAGAAGCAGGCCGTCGCGAAGAAGGCCACTCCGGTCAAGAAGACCGCCGCCAAAGTTGCGCCGGTGAAGCAGGCCGTCGCGAAGAAGGCCGCTCCGGTCAAGAAGACGGTGGCCAAGAAGACGGTCGCCAAGGCTGCGCCCGCCAAGAAACAGGCAGTGAAGAAGCCCGTCGCGAAGAAGACCGTCGCGAAAATGCCCGCCGCGAAGAAATCCGTCGCCAAGGCTACGCCGGTCAAGAAGCAAGCGGCCAAGAAGGCGACGAAGCAACCGGGCGCCAAGGCTGCACCCGCGAAGACCGCCACCCGCCGGCGAGGAAACCGATGAGTGACGAGATTCCTTCCATCACCGTCGGCGACGTCGACGAGTTGACCGACCCCCTGCTGCTCGACGTCCGCGAGGCCGACGAGTACGCGGCCGGGCACGCGCCGGGCGTCGTGTGGATCCCGCTCAACTCGATCCCGGAAGGGATGCCCGACCTCCCGACCGATCGCACGATCCTGTGCATCTGTCGCGTCGGCGGTCGGTCGGCCCAGGCCACCGCGTTCCTCAACGACCGCGGCCTCGACGTCGTCAACCTCGAGGGCGGGATGAAAGCGTGGGAAGCGTTCGGGCTCGACGTCGTCCGCGACGACGGCACACTCGGCCAGGTCATCTGATCGCGCCTCGGGCATGACCGCACCGTCGCGACCGCCCGGCCCGCTCGACGGCATCCGGGTCCTCGACCTGTCGCGGGTGCTCTCGGGACCCATCGCCGGTCGCAACCTGCACGACCTCGGCGCCGAGGTGATCAAGCTGGAACCACCCGAAGGCGACCTCATCCGCTTCGCGCAGCCGAAGGTCGGCTCGATCTCGCTGTACTACGCACAGCAGAACACCGGGAAGCGCAACATCTCC
>JBBQXR010000029.1:0-16507 GCA_038209455.1 Acidimicrobiia bacterium | reverse complement strand
GACCACGGGAGCGCCGTCTCGATCAGCGCACCGACCGCGATCAGCATGTCCTACCGGCCGTTCGCCGCGATCAGGAGCGCGCCTACCGGGAGTCCGGATGCTCTCTGGGCGACCGGGAGCGAGATGGCGGGTTGGCCGGTCTGGTTGGTGACCGGAGTGAAGGGCGTGAACGTGCCGCCACGACCGAAGCCGAGCAGTGGCTGGTCGGGGGTCTGGAGCACACCCAAATCGGGGGGCAACTCGCCGAGCGTGGGCGTGAGCAGCAGGTCGAAGCCGTCGGCCCACCACTGTTGGAAACGGCGGCTGAACGCGCCCATCGCGCTGTACGCGTCCATCAGCTCACCGCCGTTGGTCGCACGCCCGGATTCGGCAAGGAGCCAGGTGAGCGGTTCGACATCGTCCGCGGTCACGTCACGGCCGATCTTGCGACCGATCGCGATGAGGTTCGCGGCGGCCATGGCCGACCAGATCGGGATGAACGCGGTCATGCGCTCGGTCTCGTCGAACGCGGCGGGGTGTGCGACCTCCACGTGGTGTCCGGCGGCCTCGAGCGTGCGGGCGACGGTTTCGGCCGCGGCGGCGCATTCGGGGTCGGCGGGGTCGTCGGTGCCGGGCATCGTGGTCATGAGCCCGATGCGGAGCGGCGCGACGGGTGGATCGAGCGCACCGAGAAAGGAGGCGACGTTCGCGGCCGGCGTGATCGGATCGCCGACCGCCGGTCCGGCCACCGCGTCGAGCAGTGCGGCCGCATCGCGGATCGAGCGCGTCACCGCGAACTGCACCGAGAGGGGGCGGGCGATCTCGTCACTCGCCGGTCCGACCGACGTGCGGCCGCGGGAGGTCTTCAGTCCGACGAGACCACAGCACGCGGCAGGGATGCGGATCGATCCACCGCCGTCGGACGCGTGCGCGAACGGCACGAGCCCGGCTGCGACCGCCGCGGCTGATCCTCCGCTCGACCCGCCGGGAATGCGGGTCAGGTCCCATGGGTTTCGCGTCGGCGGGAAGCAGAGGGGCTCGGTGGTCGGCATGATGCCCAGCTCCGGAGAACTCGTCCGGCCCATGATCACCAGGCCAGCCGCCTGGAATCGGGCGGCCAGGGTGCTCGTGACCGGCGCCCGGAAGTCGGCTTCCTTGAGCACCTTCACGCCGTCGTACATCGGTTCGCCGGCGAGGGAGCACGTGAAGTCCTTCAGCGCGAACGGCACACCGCGGAATGGCCCGTCGGGGAGGGCGCCGGCGGCCTCTGCGCGCGCCCGGTCGAACCGGGTGGTGGTGAGCGCGTTGATCTCGGGGTCGATCGCCTCGATGCGCAGGATTGCCGCGTCGACGAGGTCGGACGGCGACACCGATCCCGAACGGACGAGTTCGGCCTGGCCGGTGGCGTCGAGGTGGGCGAAGTCGTCGGACACGGGAACCTCAGTTCGCGAAGACGGGTGGGCGGCGATCGGCCCAGGGATGCGCAGTCTCCATCTGGCTGGCCGCGCGCACCAAGGTCGCCTCGTCGTAGGCGCGGCCGACGAGTTGCACACCGATCGGCGTGGCGTCGGTGCTCGTGGCGAACGGCACCGAGATCGCGGGCTGGCCGGTCACGTTGAACGCCGCGACGAAGGCTGCGTACGGCACCTGGAGGATCGGCCCCATCGCAGGGTCGGTCGCAGGTTCGTTCAGGATGCCGAGCGGCGGTGGCGGCGCGGCGAGGGTCGGTGTGAGGAGGAGGTCGTACCCGTCGGCGTCCCACCACGACAACATCCGCCGGGTCCACGCGTGCGCGGCGTGCAGCGTCTGGAGCACCTGGACCGCGCTCACCGCGCGCCCGGCCTCCGCCAGTGCCCACGTGCCGGGCTCGACATCCTCGGCGGTGATCGGTCGCCCGGCCATCTCACCCAGTTGCTCGACGAGGAACAACGTGTTGGCTGCGACCACGTTGAGGAAGAGGCCGATGAGTTCGCCCTCCTCGGCGGCCGCGGGCGACGCGACCTCCACGTGGTGGCCCAGGGATTCGAGGGTCTTCGCCGCGTCCTCGGCGGCGGCCACGCATTGGGGGTCGACGTCGCAGAGGTTGGCGAGTGCGGTGGTGCGCAGCCCGATGCGCAGTGGCCCGGGATCGGCGCCCACCTCGTCGCGCAGTGGTCGCGCGAGCGGCGGTGCGGTGTACGGGTCGCCCGACATCGGGCCCGCGATCGCGTCGAGCACGGCCGCGGCGTCGCGCACCGTGCGGGTCACCGCACCACGGACGACGAGACCGTTCCAGACTTCGCCGTCCTGCGGTCCGACCGAGACGCGGCCGCGTGACGGCTTCAGCCCGACGAGCCCGCATTCACTCGACGGCACCCGGATCGATCCGCCACCGTCACCCGCGTGGCCGATGGCGACCATGCCGCTGGCGACCGCGGCCGCCGACCCGCCGCTCGAACCGCCGGTGCTGTGCGCGGTGTTCCACGGGTTCTTCGACGCTCCGTACGCATGGGGCTCGGTGGTGATCTGCAGGCCGAACTCGGGCGTGTTCGTCTTACCGATGATCACGAAGCCGGCCTGCTCGAACTTGTCGAACAGCGACGACGTGGTCGTGGCGACGTGACCGAGCGACTTGAGGAGCGCGTTGCCCAGGTGGAGCGGCGCGCCGGCCAGCTCGCCGTCGAGGTCCTTCACCACCATCGGCACCCCGGCGAACGGACCGCTGAGCGTCCCGGCCGCCTGCTTGCGCGCCCGTTCGAACAAGGGGTGGATCACCGCGTTGAGTTCCGGGTTGACCGCCTCGACGCGCGCGATCGCAGCATCGACGAGTTCGGCCGGACTCGCTTCTCCCCGGGCGACGAGCTCGGCCTGTGCAGTGGCGTCGAGGGCGGCGAGGGAAGCGTCGGTCACGGGATCTCCAGGGTCGTACCGGTGGGGGTCCCGGGATCGTAGGAGGGTCAGCCGACGCCCGGGGGACGGCGGTGGGACCACGGCGCCGCGGCCTCGAGCTGGGCGGCCACCTGGATGAGGAGGTCCTCTCTTCCGAAGGCGGCGACGAACTGCACCCCGACCGGCAACCCGTCGGGGGTCCAGTGCATCGGGAGCGAGATGGCGGGCTGGCCCGAAACGTTGGCCTGGGTCGTGAACGGCACGAACTCGCCGGCCCGGGCGAACCCGGCGAGCGGATGCTCGGGTGTGGAAGGGAACGTCCCGTGCGGGACCGGTGGCTCCGCGAGCGTCGGGGTGAGGAGCAGGTCGAAGCCGCTCTCCGCGGAACCGTTCCGCCACCACTGCGCAGCCCGGGCGCTCGCGGCGAGGCCGTCGGCGACGGTGGCGATGAACTGCGGGCCGGTGACCTTGCGACCCATCGCGGCGAGGACCCAGGTGAGCGGTTCGACATCGGATTCGGTCACCTCGCGCCCGACCTTCTCGGCCCAGTCGTCGACCTCGTACGCGCAATCGGCCGCCCACACCGCGGTGAACCGTGCGAGCGACTCGGGCCGGGCCCACTCGGCGGGGAACGAGACCTCGACGTGGTGGCCCAATGCCTCGAGTTGACGCGCGGTCGCCTCGACGGCCGCGACACATTCCGGGTGGCGCGCGGCGGGGTCCACGGGGTCGTGGGTGAGGATGCCGATCCGAAGGGTCCCGGGACCGCGACCGACGGCGTCGAGATAGGGGCGACTCGGCGGCGCGGGTTGGGTGGCGCCGCCGTGGCGGGGGCCGCTCAGCGCGTCGAGCGTGCCCGCGGTGTCGCGCACGGTGCGGGTCACCACGCCCTCGGCGATGAGGAAGCTGGAGATCTCGTTGAGGTCACCGCCGACCGGAACCCGGCCGCGAGTGGGCTTGAGTCCGACGAGACCGCAGCATGACGCAGGGATACGGATGGAACCGCCGCCGTCGTTGGCGTGGGCGATCGCCACCATGCCGCTCGCCACCGCGGCCGCCGAGCCTCCGCTCGAACCGCCGGTGGTGAACCCGGCGCGCCACGGATTGTGGGTGGGTCCGTAGGCGTCGGGTTCGGTGGTCGGCAGGAGTCCGAGCTCCGGGGTGTTCGTACGGCCGACGCAGACGAACCCGGCGGCCAGGAAGCGCTCCGCGAGCGCGTCGGTGCGGCCGGAGCGGTAGTCGTTGTCCTTCAGGAATCGCATGCCCTCGTGCAGCGATTCGCCCTCGATCTCACAGCCGAGATCCTTGAACAGGATCGGCACGCCGCGAAACGGTCCGTCGGGCAGGGGACCGGCAGCTTCGGCGCGCGCCAACGCGAACCGGTCGCGGATGACCGCGTTGAGGTTCGGGTTGGTCGCTTCGATGCGCGCGATCGCGTCGTCGACGAGTTCGAGGGGGCTGGCCTCGCCGTCACGAACGATCCGGGCCAGTTCGGTTGCGTCGATCCCCGCCGTGGTCATAGTGCCGCAAGTTACCGGTCGCACGTTCGGTCACCAGCCTCGCAGGTCGACCGCCCACTCGTCGACGACATCGTCACCGGTCACGACGTACATGCGCTCGTGATACGCGACGGTGGGATCGATGTGCGCGGGCCAGACGCGGATGTGGTCACCCACGCGCAGAGGGTGGTGAGGGTGGGAGGTGTGGTCGGTGCGGAACGTGAGGTGTTCGTCGGAGACGAAGAGCACCGAGGCATCGGCGACGGTCGGGTTGCCGTGATCCATGCCGAGGGCCTTGAGGCCGCAGTCGGCAACGGCGAAACCGCGCCCGACGCTGATCACGGTCGCCTCGATCCACAGCGCCGGAGCGAACGCCGGGATCATCGGGGCGAAGGTCTGATCCATCAACGCGTACGAACCGGCCTGGATCTCGGTCGCGATCGAGTTCAGGTCGTACGTGCCGGTCGCACCCGCCGAGATGATGTCCCCACCGACCCGTTCGTGGGCGGTCGCGAGCAACTCCATCGCAGCTTCGGTCGCGGCCGCGCGATCCGTCCGTTCCGCGTGGAGGTAGACGTGACCCTCGTACCCCATCACGCCCCGGACGCCGAGGCCGGCGGCACGGGCGGCATCGGCGAGGCGGCCCGCTTCACTCGGATCGCAGCCGCAGCGGGGGAGTCCCACGTTCACGTCGACGAGGACCTCGCGGATCCCGTGCTCGGCCGCGGCGCGGATGGTTTCGATCGAGTCGACGGCCACGGTCACGCGGCCGTCGCACTCGGCCATGGCCCGGAGCCGGACGGGGTCGAGGGTCTCGTTGGCGAGGAGGAGGTCGTGGCCCAGCCCGGCCGCGGCCAGGCCGACGATCTCGCGCGGGGTGGCGGCGGTGAATCCGAAGTGGCCGACCCCGGACTGCCGGCGCGCCAGCGCCGTGGTCTTGTGGGCCTTCACGTGCGGCCGACACGCCGGGCCGGGGCGTGCCTGCGCCATCGTCGCGAGGTTGGCATCGAGGATCTCACGGTCCACGACAAGCGCCGGAGTGGAGAGATCCTCAGCCCGCATACGGGTTCCCGCGGGGCGAATCGGGGCCGGGCCGGGATGGGGGGCGCATGTGCGCGAGCATGGCACGCAGACGAGAGGGAGTAGGCGTGGCCGAAGACACCCGCAGCGCGGGTTGGTACCCAGATCCATGGGGCACCGACGACGAGAGATATTTTGACGGTTCGTCGTGGACGCGCGACACGCGCGCGACCGGGACCGTCGGCGATGCCGCGCCCCAATCTCGGGCCGCGGTGGTGGTCCTGACGACGCCCCCTGGAGGGATGTCGTCACCGCCGGTGGCCGCACCGGTGCCCGGAGCAAACGCCGGACCCGAGGCCGACGCCGAGGCCGGAGGCGATGGGGAGGTAGCGGGGTCGGTCTCCGCGGGGTGGCATCCCGACCCGTGGAAGCTCTCGACCATGCGGTGGTGGGACGGCAACGCGTGGACGGGCCACGTCAGCGGACCGGCCCCGGCGACCCAGGTCGTCGACATGCAGAGCGAGCGGGCCCTGGCCCGATGGCTGCAACCGCTCCTGCTCGTGGGCGGCGTCGCTCAGGCGTTCGGGATGTTCGCCAACGCGTCGCAGGCCAAGTGGGTCGTCGAACACTGGGACGAGATGACGCGGACGGGAACCACCGTCGACGCGCCGCCCAACGGCGGATCGCTCTCGGGGCTCGTACTCCCGATCACGATCCTCGTCGGGGTGCTGTTCCTCGTCTGGTTCTACCGGGCGGCCCGATCCGGTTGGGGTTCGGGGCTCCCGGCCCGCCGGAGCCCGATGCTCGCGACGCTGTCGTTCATCATTCCGGTGGTCAACCTCTGGTGGCCCTACCAGTCGGCGATGGACATGGTCCCGGCCGACGACCGGCGACGGTCGGTCATCCAACGGTGGTGGGCGATGTGGTTGCTCGGCACGCTGTGCGGCCTGCTGATCATCCCGGCCCAGGCCGTCTTCGACCAGACGGCGACCCGCATCGTGGCTGGAGTCGGTGCGGCGGCGATGCTCGCGGCCGCGTTCGCAGCACGGGCGGTCGTGACCTTGATCACCGACACGCACCAACAGCGGGCCCAGCTCGCGGGTGAGCAAGGCCTCTGATCAGGCCGAGCTGATCAAGCCCAGCTGATCAGGTCCCGGTCCATTGGGGCTCGCGCTTCTCCGCGAAGGCGGTTGCGCCTTCGATCGAGTCCTTCGAGGAGAAGACCTCGATCGCCAACTCGGAGTTGCGACGCCACGCGTCTTCCTCGTTCAGCTCACCGGCTTCCCGCACCATGGTCAGCGAGTTCTTGATCGCCAGCGGACCGTTGGCGGCGATGCGCGCCGCGAGTGCGAGCGCGGCCTCCAACACCTGGTCGGCGGGGACCACCTGATTCACCAGGCCGAGCTGCTGCGCGCGGTTCGCGTCGATCGGGTCGCCGGTGATCGCGAGTTCGGTGGCCATTGCGAGCGGGATGCGCTTCGGGAGGCGGAGCAGTCCACCGGCCGCGGCGAAGAGGCCCCGCTTCACCTCGGGCAGACCGAAGGTGGCGTGGTCGGCGGCGACGACCAGGTCGCACGAGAGCACGATCTCGAACCCGCCGGCGAGCGCCGGTCCGTTGACCGCCGCGATGAGCGGCTTCGAGTACACCCGCCGGACGATGCCGGCGAAGTTGCCCCGCTTGGTCGCCATCTCGCCGCCGCGCCCGGTGGCAACCAGCTTGAGGTCGGCCCCCGCACAGAAGGTGGGACCGTTGCCGGTCAACACGACCGCCTGGATGTTGGCGTCGGCCTCGAACTCGTCGAGGGCGGCTTCGACGCCACTGGCGACATCGCCGTTGACGGCATTGCGGGCCTCGGGACGGTTGAGTCGAATGATTCCGACCCGGTCGTTGCGTTCGACTTCGACTGCGGCCATCGGTTGCTCCTCGGCGCTCTGGATCAGGGCGGAGGGGACGGTACTTCAACCGGCACGGACGGCAGTTCGAGCGCGTCGGCGAAGTGTGGATTGCGCAGCTTGAGGGCGACGAGCGCCACCACCATCAGACCGGCCGCGCCCATGGTGGTCTCGCGGAGTCCGATCGCGTCGGCGACCACCCCTTGGATCACCGCGCCGAGCGGGTACAGCGAGCCGAGGACGACCGCGAGGAGGCTGACGACTCGGCCCCGGACCTCGGCCGGCGCCCGGATCTGGGCGATGCTGATGAAGCTCGACAACGCGCCGAGATAGATGAACCCGACAAGGAGGAGTGCCACCGCACTCGTCGCGAGGTTCGGCATCACCGCGTACACCATCAGCGACGGCGGCAGGGCCCACAGCACGAGGAGGAGCACGCGGCGGTTTCCGAGGCGCGCGGTCAGCATCCCGAGCGTGAGCGCCATTGCGACCGCGCCGATGCCCTGCGCGGTGACGAGGACCGAGGTCCCGGTCTTCCCCGCGTGGAGCACGATCTGGGACATGGCGGGCACCAGCGCGATGAAGGGCGCGGCAAGGAACGTGTTGATGAACATGTACCCCATCACCACACGCAGCCCTGGGTCGCGGCGCACGTAGCGGACACCTTCGGCGATCGACCCGCGAATCGTCTGGCCCACCTTCGGTTTCGGCGGAGGAAGGTGGAGCAGGCCGATCGCGGCGATGACCGCGAAGAAACTCAAGGTGTTGACGCCGAACGCGAGGCCGTACCCACCGATGCCGATCGCCACCCCGGCGAGCAGCGGTCCCAGCACCCGGCCGAGGTTCCACTGCGCGCTCGACAATGCGACGGCACCCACGAGGTCTTCTGGTGGTACCAGGTCGGGAAGGAGGGATTGGTACGTGGGGAAGCCGATCGCTTGCGCGCAGCCGCCGGCGAACACGATCAGGGTCACGACCCCGGGACTCGGCGAGCCGGTCGCGGCCAGGACGGTGAGGAGCGCAGCGAGGACCGTCTGGACCGATGTCGTGGTGAGGAGCAGGCGCTTGCGCGGGATGCGGTCGGCGAGCGCGCCACCGACCGCGCCGAGGATCGCGCCGGGCGCGAACCCCGCCGCCGCGACCAGTCCGGTCCAGGCCGGGTTGTGGGTCGCGTTGGTCACGTAGATGCCCACGGTGACCGTCTCCATCCACGTCCCCGTGTTGGAGAGGAACGCGCCGGTCCAGAACGCCGCGAAGATCCGGTGTCTGAACGGTGCGAAAGGAGAGGTCACGAGGCGGTCACGGTACTGGCAACGTTCACCGCTTCCCGCTGCGTTCTTCCCAGCCATTCCCCGGCCTACGGTGGCGGCGTGAAACGCGCGCCCCGGCCTGACGGTCGCATCGTGGAGGTGGCCAACTACCCGAGCCGGTTCGAGGCCGAGTTGGCGATGTCGTTCCTCGAGACCGCCGGGATCCAGGCCATGGGCAAGTTCGGCGACGCCGGTGGTGTGGTGCCCTATTACGCCCTCGTCGACGGGTTCCGGGTCTGCGTGTTCGACACCGATCTCGAGGCCGCCCGCGAGGTCCTCGCCGCGACCACCTGAACTTGCGTCAACAACCCACGGCTGACGTGGGTGGTCGACGCAAGTTGGTCAGCCGGTGAAGTCCTCGGCGCGGGGGGTGAAGATCTCGAGGACCACGACCTCCGGTCGCGCGTCGCCGCTCCAGTCCCAGGCGCTGATCTGAGCGAGGCTGCGACGACCGGTCGAGCCGCGCAGGAGTTCGAACGCGTCGACGCGCACCGTCGCGTCGGGATCACCCGTACCGAACGTCTCGGCCCACAGGTTGGTCTCGACGCGCAGCGCGCCACCGCCGGCGGTGGTGTGCGCGGTTGCGACCCGTTCGGCCGCCCACGCGCTCGCGATGTGGACGGCATCGGTATCGCGCGATCCCGGTACGCCGAACGCATCGCGGATGTCGTGTTCGTGGGTCACCGCGTCGAGCACGATCTGTCCCGACGCGGGACCGAACGCCGGCACCATCGGGTCGATCTGCACGGAGTTGGTGTCCCACTCGTCGAGCACCGCCTCGGTGGCGACGTCACGGCGGTCCTCCACCTGCTTGGCGGTCCACGGATCACTGCCGACGCCTTCGAGTCGCCCGGCCAACACGTCGGACGTCGCACCGGCGAGGTGGGCGACGACGTCGTGCACCCGCCACTCCGGTGTGGCCGGAGCCACCATCATCTGGCGCGCCGGCGGCGCCGAGCGCACCAGTTCGATGATCCGTTCGCGTACCCCGCGGTACGCGGCGCTGTGGTCGGGCAGGTTCGAGTCGTCGGTCATGGAGTTCCTTCTCTTCGTTCGCAAGTTAGGGGGTGGGGCGGACGCGGCGGGCGCATTCGACGGCGCGTGCACGTACCTCTTCTTCGCCCTCGACGTGGCGATGGGTCATGACGACCTGGCCGTCGATCACGACCGAGTCGACGACGGTGCCCGACGCCGAATACACGAGCGCGTCGACGAGCGGCGCGGGTGCCATCTCCACCGCGTCGGCGTCGACCAGGAGGAAGTCGGCGGGTTGCCCGACGGCGACCGGGGTGCCGCCCAGGCGGGGCGCGAGCGCGCCGGTCGCCACCGCCCACGCCTCGGCCGCGGGCAGGATCTTCGGATCGTCGTGGCTGTGCTTCTGGAGCAGCGCCAAGATCTTCAGGTCGGCGAGGAGGTCGAGGCTGTTGTTCGACGCCGCGCCGTCGGTGCCGAGGCCGATCGGGATACCCGCGGCCCGCGCCGCGGGGTACGGGAACGCGCGGCCGACCGTCAGCTTCATGTTCGACACCGGGTTGGTCACGATGGTGGCGCCCCGCTCGGCGACCAGGTCGAGTTCCGCCGGATCGAGCCACACGCCGTGGCTGAGAATCGTGTCCGGCGTCAGCATCCCGACCCGATCGAGATACTCGGCCGGCCGGCATCCGTGATCGGCGATGCAGTCGCGGACCTCGGCCTCGGTCTCGGAGAGGTGGATCTGGATCGGGACCGAACGGGCCGCCGACAACTCGCCGATGCCGACGAGCACCGATTTCTCGACGGTGTAGATCGCGTGGGGTCCGAGACACGGGGTCACCCGGTCGCCGAACTCGGCGAGTCGCGCCACGCCTTCGGCCGCCGCTTCGGGCCGGGCTTCGTCGGGCGCGCCCTCGAAGGCGAGGTACACCTGGCTCACCGCACCGCGGATGCCGCTGTCGACGACGGCCCGGGCGACGTCGAACTGGAACCAGTACATGTCCCAGAACCGGGTGGTGCCGCTGCGGATCATCTCGAGGCACGCCAGCCGCGTGCCCCAGTACACGTCCTCACGCGTCAGGAGGCCCTCGGCGGGCCAGATGCGGGTCTCGAGCCATTCCCTGAGCGGGAGATCGTCGCCGTAACCGCGGAAGAGGGTCATCGCCGCGTGACCGTGGCCGTTGACGAGGCCCGGCGTCAGCGCGCGGCCGCCGCCGTCGAGCATCTCGTCACCGGGCCGCCGTGCCGCGTCGGGACCGATCTCGGTGATGGTCCCTCCGTCGACCAGCACGTTCACCGGCGCGCCGTCGAGGACGACGTCACCGACCCAGAGGCTCATCGGGACCCGGCGGCGAGGATCGGCAGGAGCGCGTCGAGATCGCGGAGCAGGCGGGCCCGGTTCGCCGCGACCCCGCGTTCGAACTCCTCCATGGTGAGGGGCGTTGCGCCGAGGCCGTTGGCGAGGTTGTCGACCATCGCGAGCGCGGCGTACGGGAGCGCGACCTCGGTGGCGAGCATGCACTCCGACGCGACCGTCATCCCCACGAGGTCGGCGACCGTCGTGAGCGCACGAACTTCCGCCGGTGTCTCGAAGCGGGGCCCACTCGTCTGCGCGTACACGCCGCCGGCGACGAGTGGGGTGGTGGTCGCCTCGCTCCACGCCCGACCGACGGTCTCCCGCCAGCTCGGATCGAAGCGCGGCACCGTGTGGCTGCGGGTGTCGTCGTAGAACGCGAGCGTGGTGGTCGGCGCGTAGAAGTCGTCGACGTTCACGCAGGTCCCGACGGGCCAGTCGGTACGCAGGCTCCCGACCGAAGACAGCGCGACGATCCGGTCGACGTCCGCGTCGAGCAGGGCGCGCACGTGGGCCTGGTGGTCGATGCGATGCGGCGGTGTCCACTCGTCGAGCCCGTGACGCTGCAGCACGATCGTCCCGGCGACGTCGGTGAGCGCGACTCCCGCGTGCTCGATCCGCCGCCCGGCCTGCGCGAACTCGCTCGCGCGCAACGCGCTGCCGGCGATGACTCCGAGTCGACCCATCGGGAGACCCTAGGGTTCCGGCCGCCCGTGCGGCCGAGATGGGTCAGCCGGAGGCGAGCGCGCGCCAGAGCGCCGGGTAGTTGCGGTACTCGAGCCCGGGCTGGACGTAGCCGCTCCGAACCAGTTCCTGGTGCAGGCGCGGCAGGTTGCGCATAGGGATCCCGGAATCGACGTGGTGCGCGAGATGCCACCCGGTGAAGTACGGAACGATCGTGAGCCGCGCAGCCCAGTGCTGGTGCACGGAGTGCGTGGTTTCGCGCCGGTCGGGCGAGTGCTTCATCCCA
The DNA here is from genome assembly GCA_038209455.1 of Acidimicrobiia bacterium. GTDB lineage: Bacteria > Actinomycetota > Acidimicrobiia > IMCC26256 > JAENVU01 > JAENVU01. Next base: position 4,642 of record JBBQXR010000029.1, on the reverse strand, counting down.
CCGTGCTCCGCGATGCTGCGCAGCCGGTTGATCACGCGCCAGACCGTCAGGTGCGGGAGGAACCAGAGGATGAAGTACATCCACGGATGCCCGGCGACGGTGAAGATCGCGAGCATCACGAGCTGCGCTGCGACGATCCCGCGGGCCTGGCCCCGGACCTTTGCGTCGGAGGCGGAGACCCCGCGGAACAAGCCCTTGGTGAGCTTCCAGCCCGTGATCCCCAGCGCGTCGCGCCGGAGCTTGCGCAGCATCGAATCGCGCGGGATCGGGTAGCCGCGGTAGAGCGGGATGTCGGGTTCGTTCGGTCCGAACTCCTCACGATGGTGTGCCATGTGCCCGCGCCGGTAGAGGTCGATCGGGACGAACGCCGGGAAGGCGATGAGCCACTTGCCCACGAAGTCGTTGGCCTTGCGGTTCGCGAACAGCAACCGGTGCGCGGCCTCGTGCATGAGGATCGCGAAGCGGGCGTGGATCGGACCCATCACGAGGAAGGCCGCAATCCACACGAACACGTTGTCGGCCCACGCGACCGTCACGAAGATCCCGATGGTGATCGTGTACAGCACGATCACGTTGGCGACATTCCGGAACGACGGAATCACGCGGAGCTGCTCGCGGAGGTCCGGTCGCGGCTTGCCGGTGGGGCCGATCGGGCTCTCGGGTTCGGGCGCGACGAGCAGCGTGGGTTCCGGAATCACCGTGGCGACCATGAGTGAGACGTTACGATGATTACAACGTATGGTGCAATCACGTAACGCCCGATCGGTCCTGACCACGGACCCATTCGTCACCGAACGGCCGCTGTCGGCCCGGTCGGTCATGGCGAGCCTGCTCCTTGGGCGCCGAACGGCTCGTGCTTCCCCGGGGGATCTCGTGCGTTGGTGCGAGCGGTTCGGCATCACCGCCGGGACCGCCAGGGTCGCCCTCCACCGCATGACCCAGGCGGGCGAACTGCTCCGGACCGAACGGGGTTGCGAACTCATCGGGAGCCTGGCGCGCCGGCGGACGGAACAGGAGTCGAGCCTGGCGGCGCGGCCCACTCGGTGGGACGGCACCTGGCGGATGGCGGTGGTGGTCGCGGAAGCGCGACCGGCCCGGGTGCGGTCGGATCTGCGGGTCGCGCTGCAACGTGCCCGCCTCGCGGAATGGCGCGAGGGGGTCTGGATGCGGCCCGCCAACCTCCCGGGACTCGTGGAGGACCCGCGGTGCTCATGGGTCGACGCGCGGCCCGACCAGGATGCGGCCGAACTCGCCGACCGGTTGTTCGCACCCGTTCGCTGGCGACGGAACGCGGACGTGCTGCTGCACCGGCTGCAACGGGCGACGACGACGATGGCTGCGGATCCCGAGGCGGCGATGACCGACGCATTCCTCGCGGGTGCCGCTTCGCTCCGTCACATCCGCGCCGATCCACTCCTCCCGGCCGCGTTGCTGCCGACCCCGTGGCCGGGCGACGCGTTGCGGGACGCGTACCGCGTGTACCAGCGCGAGTTCGACGCGGTCGCGCGCGCGTGGTTCCGGCGCGCGTGACGCGTCAGTAGCGGAGGTCCGCCACGAGGCCGAAGTGATCCGATCCGTGGATACCGTCGACAGGCACATCACCGAGCAACTCGGCGTGGACCGCCTGGCCGACCCCGCCGAGCTTCGGGTGGCCGACGAGGACGTAGTCGATGCGACGATTCACGTCGAGACTCGTCGCGGCCCACGGGTTGGTGTTGGACCACGTGAATCCCGGACCGTCGCCGGCGTGCACCCACGCGTCGCGGAACCAGATGCCCGGCACCGGGGTCGCGGCGTGGCCGGTGAGCATGCGGATCTCGTCCGTGTCGGGCGCCGCGTTGAGGTCGCCGCCCAAAATCGCCGGGAACGGTCGCGGCCGGGTGGTGCGAGCGAACTCCGCGATGGCGCGTACCTGCTCCTGGCGGATCGCACCGTGGTCCTCGCGCCACGAGAGGTGCGCGCAGAACGCCTGGATCGGACCGCGCGGCCCTTCGATCTCGGCGAACACGCACAGGCGCTCCTCGCCGTCGTCGTCGGTCGATCCGTTGGGCGCGGTACGCGGCAACACGCGCACGTCGTGGCGGGTGATCGGCCACCGGCTGAGGATCGCGTTCCCGGCGCGCACGCCGTCGGCGAACGTGAGATTCGACTCGTACACGTGATGGAAGCCACCGAGCGCGTCGGCCAACTCGGCCGCCTGCGAACGTCCGCCGGGCTCGTCCCACACCTCGACGAGCAGGCAGACATCCGGCGCAGCCGCCCGGAGCCGCGCCTCGATGATCGGCGCCCGGACCTCCCACGCCGCGTACCGCGCCCAGATGTTCCACGCCGCCACCCGCATCGTGGTGTCGACGAGCGGCCCGAACCCCGGGTCGAACGGTTCCACGCTGGTCATCGGCGCGCCGCTACGCAGGCGTGAACTCGCACGGCATGCGCTTGACGCCGTGGATGAAGGCCGACTGGAGGATCTCCGGTTCCTTGGTGATGCGGAGGTCGGGGAGTCGCTGGAACAACTGCTCGAACATCACGCGGATCTCACGGCGGGCGAGGTTGGCGCCGAGGCAGAAGTGCGGGCCGCCACCGCCGTAGCCGAAGTGCGGATTCGGGGAACGCGTGATGTCGAACCGGTACGGTTCCGGGAACTGCCGCTCGTCGCGGTTGGCCGAGTTGAACCACATCACGACCTTCTCGCCCTCGGCGATCGCCTGGCCTGCGATGGCCGTGTCCTGGGTCGCGGTGCGGCGGAAGTGGATCACCGGACTCGCCCACCGGACGATCTCCTCGACCGCGTTCACCGCATGCAGGTCGAAGTCGCTCGACCACAGCGCGCGTTGATCGGGGAACTGGTGCAGCGCCCACATGCCGTGGGAGATCGCAGTGCGAGTGGTCTCGTTCCCGGCCACCACGAGCAGGATGAAGAACGATGCGAACTCGGCGACGGTGAGCCGCTCACCGTCGACCTCGGCGTGCATGAGCGTGCTCGTGATGTCGTCAGCCGGGTTGGCGAGGCGGTGTTCGCCGAGCGCCATCGCGATCTGGTGGAGCTGCATGAACGCGGCCATCAGCTCTTCCATCGACTGCACGTACTCGGGGTCGCCGACGCCGAGGATCACGTTGCTGCACTCGAACACGGTCTGGCGCTCCGACGGTGCGACCCCCACCATGTCGCACACGATCGCGAGCGGCATCGGCGCCGCGATCTCGGCGACGAAGTCGCAGGTTCCCTTCTCCGCCACCGCGTCGATGACCTCGGTGGTGCGGTCCCGCACCGAATCGAGGAGCTGCGCGAGCGCCTTCGGGGTGAAGCCGTGGTTGATGAGACCGCGCAGCTTCTTGTGGCGGGGATCGTCCATGTTGATGATCGACCCGATGAAGTCGCCGATTTCTTGGGGGATGTCGCCGATGTTGGTACCGCCCCGCCCGGAGCAGAACAACTCGGGATGCCGGCTCGCGTACATCACGTCGTCGTAACGGGTGAGCGACCAGTAGCCCGGGCCCTGGGGAAAGTCGGGATACTCGGGCTCGGGGAAGAACGAGATCGGGGCCTCGTCACGCAGCCGACGGAACCCGGCCTCGCGGTCGGCGTCCGGGGCGATCCAGAACTCGGGTTCACTCAGGGCGACTTCATCGGCGATGGACATCACAGTCTCCTCAGGGCGGGTGGCGCGACGGTAGCGTGCGCGCCTCATGCGCTATTCGGTTGGTCTGCCCGTCGATCACGTCCGGTACGTCGAGGAGTTCGTCACCGGTGAAGCCGTGGCCGAGATGGCCGCCGCGGTCGAGGCCGCCGGTCTCGATGCCGTCTTCGTCACCGACCATCCGGCCCCCGATGACCGTTGGCTCGCCGGCGGTGGCCATCACGCGCAGGAGCCGCTGGTCGCCCTCGCGTTCGCGGCCGCCGCGACCCGGCGCGTGATGCTCCACACCCACGTGTACGTCGCCGCGTACCGGAATCCGTTCTTGGCCGCCAAGGGTGTGGCGACCCTCCAGACGATGTCGGGGGGACGGGTGATCCTCGGGGTGGCAGCCGGTTACCTGAAGCCCGAGTTCGCGGCGATGGGCGTCGACTTCACCGCGCGGAACGACCTGCTCGAGGAGACGATCACGCTCATGCGGCGAGCGTGGACCGAGACCGGCGTGGAGGCGACCACCGATCGGCTCTCGGCGCGCGCGGTCACGCAGCTGCCCCAGCCGGCCCGGGTACCGATCTGGATCGGTGGGAACAGCACGCAGGCGATGCGGCGGGCAGTGGAGATCGGGGACGGTTGGTCGCCCTTCCCCAACCCACCGGCCGCGTCCCGCGCCGTGAAGACCCCGGCCATCACGAACCTCGACGAGCTCGGCGTCCGGCTCGACGCAGCCCGTGCGTACGCGGCCGAGATCGAACGGACCGAACCGCTGACGGTCTGCTTCGCTCCGTTCCACCGCCTCGACGGTGATGATGACCATCAGGCATTCGCCGACCTCGGCATCGAATGGCTCGCGGTGCAGTTCGACGGCTGCACCAACCGCGCCGAGTGGCTCGACCGCCTCGCCGCGTTCGTCGAACGCGTGCACTGACCGAACGGCCCCGGACCTGATCGTCCGATTCGCGCGAGGACCAAAGTCCCGACCTACGCGACCTTGATCATCGTGTGGGCCT
>JBBQXR010000028.1:0-16562 GCA_038209455.1 Acidimicrobiia bacterium | reverse complement strand
AAGTACGCCCGGTACCGCCAACGAACGACTGCGGCCGAGAGCAACGCAAGGGTCGGGATCGCGTACGACACCAGGATCAGGAGCGGTCGCTGGGTGTAGCCGGTACTCGCCTCGATCCAGGGTCCGAGTCGGTCGCGGCCGTAGAAGAACCAGTACCCGAGTCCGCGCAGCACCTCGTTCGGCAGCGTGGTGCGCGAGACGACGCGCATCGTCTCGGTGTACTTGAGGATGTTGAGTCCGTAACCGCCCTGGGCCCACAGTCCGGCCATCCACCAGGCCGACGCCGCGAGGGTGAGCACCCCGATCTTCGCCACGATCCCGAAGACCCGTTTCCAGTCGACCCGGTCGATCACCAGCGCGTACGGGATCCACAGCAGCGGAGCGAGACCGGCGAACACGAGCGCGGTCAGGTTCACGCTGCCGATCACCTGGATCAGCAGCGCGAAGAGTGCGGCATGGCGCCACCCACCCCGGCGGAGGCCCCGGATCAGGAACGCGAGCATCCACGGCAACCCGGCCCAGGGCAGCAGGAGCACCGACAGCCGCGCCGCGTACTCGAGCCAGTACGGGCTCAGCATGAACACGAGCGCACCCACCGGCGCGCCCGCGCCGCGCAGACCGAGCGTCCGGAACAGGTAGAGCATTCCGGCGCCGGCCGCGAACAGGATCGTGGCCAGCCAGAGTCGCTGCGCAACCCAGTCGGGGACGCCGGCCCGGTCGAGCAACCAGTAGTACGGCCCCATCGGGAACAGGTAGCCGATGTTCTGATGGGTCACCGTGCCGAGGCCGATGTTGGCGTCCCACATCGACCACGCCCGCTCCAACACGCGTCCCGGGTCGAGGTAGAGATACTGCTTCGTGTCGGCGACGACGCGGCCCGGGTGCGCAGCGAGCACCGGGATGTACGCCAGCGCGGCGAGCAGCACGTACCCGAGCCGGCGATGCCAGAGCTGACTCACGTATTCGTCCGGCGTCTCGGGCGTCGACGCGATGACGCTCATCGGGTGAACCGCCGCAGCTCGATGCGCTCCCCGTTGGGGCCGGCGGCGCTGGTGACACGCGTGGATTGCCGGCCGGCACCCGTGAGTTGGTTGACGACCGCTTCACACTTCGTGCCGAGCGTGCGGTAGCCCGGCGACCACGCGAGCCACACCGCGTTGGTGTCCGCCAACCGGTCGAGTCGTCGCGCGAATCGGACCGGGTCGGCAGCACGGTTGCGATCTGCGTAGTCGGACCAGTCGACGAACTCGGGTGGCGCGAGATTCGGGAAGGTCACCTGCTGCACCGCCACCGCGTTCGATCCGAGACCGCGATCCACCAACCGAGCCGTACTCGGGGCGAGTTGATCCGGGCAATAGGCGACGACGTCGCCCGGTGTCACGCGCCTCACAATTTGCGCCGCGATCGCGCCGGATGCGGTGCGCACGTCGCGTGACGCGCGGACGCCGCCCACGATCCCGAGCGCGGCGACGACCGCGAGCACCCCGACCCGCACCCGGAGATCGGCGATCGCCACGATCCCGATCGCACCCACCAACGCGGCGAAGGGGAACACGACCGACGCGTACCGGTCCTGCACGCCGTTCTCCGTCACCACCGAGACCACGATGGCCAGACCCAGCGTCCCCGCGCCGACGACGGCCAGGGCGCGGGCCGTCGGCACCGTGCGCCCTCTGGGTCGCAGGACCGCCACCACACCGAGACCCACCAACACGACGGTCAGGATCCAACCCAAGGCGTTCCGTCCGCCCCCGAAGGCCACCATCGAATGCCAGGTGCTGCCGACGAGCCGCGCGGGCGCGTCCCACGGTGTGCCGGTGTGTGCGAGCTGGACCCGCAACGTCGGGAGCCAGGGCAGGAACAGCACCCCTCCCACTGCGAGCGCGCCCAGAATCCGTCCGCATGCGGCGCGAGCACCCTGCGCCCGGATGCCGATCGCGACCAACACCACGACGACCACGGCCGCCAGGAACAGCGACCAGTACTGGGCGTAGAGGAGTCCCGCGGTCACGACCGTCAGTCCGGCGAACCGAGCGCGGGACGGTCGGGTCCAGAGGTCGGCTACCAAAATGATCCCGGCCAGGATCAGCGCCACCACCAAGGAGTACATCCGGGCCTCGGACGAGTACCGGATCGCATACGGCGAGGTGGCAACCACCACTGCCGCCGTCAGCCCCAGCCCCCGTCGTTCCGCCGGGCTTCGTCCGAGCCGCGTTCCCGCGAGGTAGGCGAGCCCCACCGACACCGCGCCGACCACGCCCGCGAGGGCGCGCACCGTGGCATCACCCGAACCGAAGATCGCAATCCAACCGTGGAGCAATACGTAGAACAGCGGCGGCGCGCCGTCCCGTTCCAGTGCGGCGCGCATTTGGTCGAGGGGCAACCGGGCGATGTTGACCGTCAAGGCCTCGTCGAGCCAGAGATTCGCCGGGGCGACGAAGCGCAAGGCCAGCCCGACACCGATGGCGATGGCTGCCGCCAGACCTCCGAAGGAACCCGTCCTCGCCCGCGCACCCGAGGGCCGCTCACCTGGATGCGCCTCGCCAGCGGACGCCGCGACATCGACTTTCATGCGGGCCGTTGATCGTACCGGCCGTCACCGGGGCGTCGGCGGCACGGCCCGGGTCTCAGCTGGTGATGCTGGGAACCACCTCGGCCCGGAACCGCTCCATGCTCTCGCTGCTGGGGAAGTCCCGGAACCACAGGACGAACTCACGGCAACCGGCATCGACGAACGCCTGGACCTTGTCGGTCACCTGGGCGACCGTACCCACGAAGTTGTCCCGCACGTAAGCCTCCGGTTCACCGCGTCCCCACAGCGATCCGCCGGTCGGCGATTCCATCCACCGCTGGAGGTCTGCTTCCGTGTCGAACAGGGCGCAATCGGGGCCGTGCGTGCGGGTGATCGTGTCGAAGTCGCGGCCGATGTCGGCGCAGTGGCCGGCGAGCACCTCCGACTTGTGGACGAACTCGTCCCGGCCGACCTGCCAGTTCGTGGCGTCGGCATGGCGCGCCGCGATCCGGAGCGTCACCTTCTCGCCGCCACCGCCCACCCAGATCGGTGGCCGCGGTGAGCGCACCGGCTTCGGGTCGCAGTACGCGCCGTCGAACTTCACGAACGTCCCCGCGAAGTCAACGGTCTCCTCGGACCACAGGCGCGGGATCACCTGGATGGTCTCGTCGAGGATCGCGAGGCGTTCGCGGGCGGGGCGGAACTCGTAGTCGTACGCCGCGTACTCCCGTTCGTACCAACCCGCGCCCAGGCCGAGGATGAGGCGCCCGCCGGAGAACACGTCGACGCAGGCAGCTTCCTTGGCGAGCAGACCCGGGTTGCGATAGTTGGAGCACGTGACGAGTTGCCCGAGTTCGGCGCGTTCGGTCACCTGGCTCAATGCCGCGAGCATCGTGAACGCCTCGAAGCAGTGGGTCGCCTCGCGCCGGGGCACGGTTTCCACGTGGTCGTAGACCCATAGATGGTCGTACCCCACTCGTTCCGCGAGTTGGGCCAACTCGACCGAGCGCGCCCACGCGTCGGCCGCGCTCCAACCGGAGTACTCGAGCTTCCACCCCTGCGGGACGAATGCCCCCCACCGCAGCTCGGTCACCGGTACTCCCACCACTGGATCTCGACCATCATCGGGAGCAGGTAGCGGACGTAGATCGAGGTGATGGCGAGCATGCCGTGGTCCTCGGTCTTCTTGTCGATGATGTCGACGCGATCGTCACGCGCCTGCCATTCCTTTGCCTTCGCGAGCACGGCGTCGAGTTCCGCTTCGGATCCCACGCTGAGCCCGAAATGGTCGAGTCGCGGGCACGACATCGGTGGTTCGTCGGCGATCAGGAACACGAACTGCTCGATGGTGTGCACACCGAAGACGAGCTTCTTCCCGTCGACCGTCTCGGTGGGAAGCTCGTTCCAGCCGAACACGTCGCCGTAGAACGCGGCCAACTCCTTGCGACCCTCGGCCTCGAGCAACTGCGAAGGAACACTCATCGCCACGTGGTTGAACCGCGGCGCTCGCGTGGTTTCCTCACTCATCGCTGTTCACCTGCCCCGGGCCGGAGCCACGACGACCTTGGCCGGGACCTCACCTGCGCCGAGCCGACCGATCGCGTCGCGCAGTTCGTGCAGGCCGACGTCCTCAGGCTCGATGAGCACCTCGGTCGGAAAACCCGGCGCCGCGAGCATTTCGAGCGCGCGCTCGAACCCGTCGGCGTCGTAACAGAACGCACCGGTGATCGAGAGTTCATTGAGCAGGATGCGGTTGGGATCGAACCGCGGCGGCTTGATCCCGGCACCCACCAACACGAGTCGACCGGTACGCGCAAGCTGACCGAGGCACTGCTCCATCGCAACTGCGTGGCCCGAACACTCGAGCGCGACGTGGAACGGTTCGTCGACGATCACGTCCGGCATCGGTGGTGTGTGGAGGTCACCGGGTTCCACCACCGTGGCCCCGATGCGCTCACACAAGTCGCGGCGCACCGGCGACGGCTCGCTCACCACGACATCCGTGATCCCCCGATGGATGAGAGCCGCCGCGCTCAGCGCGCCGATCGGACCGCCTCCGGTGATGAGGACTCGCTCGCCCGGCTGCACGTCGGCCCGGGTGATGCCGTGCAACGCGACGGCCAGCGGCTCGGTGAGCGCGGCCTCGCGCAGGCTGACGCCGTCGGGCAATCGCAGCAGCTCCGCCTCGGGTACCCGCATGTAGTCGGCGAAGGCGCCCTGCCATTCCCCGGTGCCTACGGAACCGCGTCCGGTGCACAGGTTGGGCCGGCCGCCGCGGCAGTACTCACACTCGCCGCACCGGACGCTCGGCCCGCCCACCACCGAGTCGCCGACCGACCACGTCGTGACCGCATCGCCCACTGCGACGACGGTGCCGCTGTACTCGTGACCGTGGATCCGGTTCGGGGCCGACCACCCTTCGAGTACGAAGTGGATGTCGGAGCCGCAGACCCCGCAATGGCTCACCTCGAGGAGCACGTCGTCGGGTCCGACCGTCGGCGTCGGATAGTCCTCGACGTCGATGGTCTGGTTGCCCTTGTAGACCGCAGCCCGCATCGTCTCGGGTACCAGGCGCTCAGGATTCATGGGCGCAGCGTGTCCCAACCTGACACGCACGTCAACTATTGGACACCGGGTGCCTTCCGGTCGGCGGCCCCCGATGCCAGAGTTCCCCGTGCACCCCACCTCCCGAGCGCTTGTCCCTTCGATGACGGTGAACGTCCGCAAGGTGACAAACCCTCGAATCGTGGTGGGAGGTGATCACACCCTGAGTCACCGTTGGGTGAAGTCCCAGAGGCGCTGACGCTCCGCGGCCGTGAGCTGCGCATGGGTCCGGCCCGGGAACTCGGCCTGGCGATACGTACGCAACGCTTCGGAGCGGCGCACGATCGAGCGGTCGAAGCACACGAACTCGTCGGCCAACGACGACCGCGCCTCGTCGTCGGCACTCCCCCACGCCAGACTGCCGATCTCGGCCGCCGCGAGTGCGTACGCACGCAGCACGGGGGCGGGTGCCATGATCCGTAGGACACCCGACACTTCACCCACCCACTCGTTCCATTGCGTGGGATCCCAGGCCTGCGCGCCCTCGGCGCCAGCTTCCTTCTCGAAGAATGCCGCCGGCGCGGTCAGCGCGCGGTCGAGGCCTGCCGTGCGGAGTCGGACGGTGCCCTCCGACGGTCGGGTCAAGGGAAGTTCCAACCGCAGTGCTTCGAGTACTGCGGTCGTGGGCTCGTCGAGTTCGGCGGGAGCGAGCACGAACGGAAGCGAGTCCGGTTCGTCGGCGACGGGCGGGAGCAGCGACGGCTGGTCGAACAGGATCACCGTGCGGGCCTGGTTCTGGAACGCGGTCGCCCACACCATGTGTGCGAGATCGTCGAGACTCGCGAGGTCGCAGTCGAGCTGCCACCGACCGTCGACGGCCACCGTCGCGTAGCGCGAGGCATCGGTCGGTCGCGGCGCGAGCACCGACCAGGGGGCACCGTCGAGGAACACCTTCCGGCGGTGGAGGCGAACCGATGATCCCGACTGCATCGGCCCAGGATGACAGACGCCCGGGCTCGGGCCGAACCGGGGGTGGGCGGTCAGCGCGCGGCGCGACGCGAGAAGATCAGTTCGTCGCCGTCTTGGGCGACCACGGCGAATCCGGTGCGGTCCAGCAATCGGCGCACCGGCGCGTTCTCCTGGTGGACGATCGCGATGACCCGGGCGAGCGCGAGCGTGTCGAACAGATCGTCGACGACGGCAGCGAGCGCCTCGGTGGCGTAGCCCTGGCCCTGCGCGTCGGCGGCGAGGGTGATCCCCACCTCGGCGGTCGGCTCCACCGGTTCCCGCCGAACACCGATGTCGCCGATGAGCCCGACGGTGTCCCTGCGTTCGATCGCGAGTTGGGTCCATTCGCCGGGACGGAAGAGTTCCGAGATCGCCATCTCGTAGACCAGCGCTTCGGCGGCCTCACGGGAGTAGGGAACGTTCCAACCCTGCCAGCGCGCGACGGCAGGATCGTTGCGGTACGCGGAGAACTCGTCGAGATCGTCGAGTGTGAACCCGCGAACCAGGAGCCGATCGGTCGTGAGGAACCACTCGGCGTCGGACACGGTCGCCTCAGGCGCGCGGTGGCTTCTTGGAGTTGCGCATCCGGCCTCGCTGCGAAGCGTCGAGGATCACCTTGCGCAGGCGCACGCTCCCGGGCGTGACCTCGACGCACTCGTCGTCGGCCACGAACTCGAGCGCTTGCTCCAACGACAGCAGCCGAGGCGGAACGAGTCGCACGGTGTCGTCCGAACCCGAGGCTCGCATGTTCGTGAGCTTCTTCTCACGGGTCGGGTTCACGTCCATCTCCTCGGAGCGGGACGACTCACCCACGATCATGCCCTCGTACACCTCGACCCCCGGACCCACGAGCAACTCCCCGCGCTCCTGGAGGCTGAACAGCGAATAGGCCATCGTGACCCCGCGCCGGTCGGCCACCATCGAGCCGTTGGGGCGGCCGCGCAGGTCGCCGAACCACGGCGCGTATCCGTCGAACACGTGATGCAGGATCCCGGTGCCGCGGGTCTCGGTCATGAACTCGGTTCGGAAGCCGACGAGCCCGCGTGCGGGCACGAGGTACTCCAGCCGTACCCAACCGGTGCCGTGGTTGATCATCTGCTCCATGCGGCCCTTGCGGACAGCCAGCAGCTGGGTCACCGCGCCGAGGAACTCTTCGGGCACATCCACCGAGGCCCGCTCGACCGGCTCGTGCACCTTGCCGTTCACGAGACGCGTGACGACCTGCGGCTTGCCGACCGTCAGCTCGAAACCTTCCCGGCGCATCTGCTCCACCAGCACTGCCAGCTGGAGCTCGCCCCGGCCCTGGACCTCCCACGCGTCCGGACGCTCGGTCGGGACGACGCGGATGGCCACGTTGCCGACGAGTTCGGCGTCGAGGCGGTTCTTGAGCAGACGGGCGGTCAACTTCGTGCCGTCGTTGCCGGCGACCGGCGACGTGTTGATGCCGATGGTCATCGCCAGGCTCGGCTCGTCGATGGTCATGACCGGCAACGCGACCGGGTTCTCGGCATCGGCCAAGGTCTCGCCGATCGTCACCTCGGGCAGACCCGCGATCGCGATGATCTCACCCGGCCCCGCGTCGACCGCGTCGACGCGGTCGAGGGACTCGGTCACGTACAACTCGGTGATGCGCACCCGCTCCATGGATCCGTCGACCCGACACCAGGCCACGGTCTGACCCTTGGCGATGGTGCCTTCCTGCACGCGACACAACGCGAGTCGGCCCACGTACGGAGACGCGTCGAGGTTGGTCACGAGTGCCTGGAGCGGCGCGCCCGGCGTGTAGGTGGGCGCAGGGATCCGGTCGAGCAACAACTCGAAGAGCGGCTTGAGATCGCTGCCCTCGACCTCGACGTCCATGCTCGCCCAGCCGGCGCGCGCGTTCGTGTAGACGATCGGGAAGTCGATCTGCTCTTCGTTTGCGTCGAGGTCGAGGAAGAGTTCGTAGACCTCGTCGACCACTTCCGCGATGCGGGCGTCGGGCCGGTCGACCTTGTTGATCACGAGGATCACGGGAAGGTTCGACTCCAGCGCCTTGCGCAGCACGAAGCGGGTCTGGGGCAGCGGGCCTTCACTCGCGTCGACGAGCAGGAGCACACCGTCGACCATCGTGAGACCGCGCTCGACCTCGCCGCCGAAGTCGGCGTGGCCCGGGGTGTCGATGATGTTGATCTTCGCCCCGCCGTATCGCACCGACGCGTTCTTGGCGAGGATCGTGATGCCCTTCTCGCGCTCGAGGTCGTTCGAGTCCATGACGCGATCGTTCACGTCCTGGTTGGCGCGGAACACGCCGGTCTGCCACAACATGGCGTCGACCAACGTGGTCTTGCCGTGGTCGACGTGGGCGATGATGGCGACGTTGCGCAGATCATCGCGACGGGCGCGCGCGGACATACAAACTTCTCCGGGGAGGGGGAACGACCAGTGTACCGGTCCGGCGGCAGTCCTCGGGACTCGCGACCGGTGTCGGCGTGCCTCAGGGCCGCCGGAGCGCGGGTTTCGGGAGGTGGCGGGTGAGGATCGCGGCGGCCGCCGTGGCGATCCAGAGGTCGCCGACCGTGAGCCCGAGCCGCTGGAACAAGCCGTGCGCCGGGCCGGCCGTGCTGGCGAGGAGCGTGACTGCCGACACGATCCCGGCGGCCACCGACGCCCGCGCCCAGCCCGGGAATCCCGACCGGGCAAGCGGGGCGGCCGCGAACAGCGGGAGGGCCGAAGTCGCCACGTAGCTCACCACCGCGAATCCGGCATGCACCTGGTCGCCGGTCCACCCACGTAAGGGCGACGCGGCGACTCCCAACGTGCCGACGCCCGTCACCACTGCAGCGATCCACGCGGGACCGTCGAGGACGTCACGACAAGCGAATCCGAACGCGATGATCCCGAGACCGTCGACCACCAATGCCGTCGTCATGGCAACCCGGGTCGAGGCGTCGACCGCGGCGAGATCACTGATTGCGTTCGCGACCAGCGAGTATCCCGGCGTGGTCGCGCCTGCGATCGCCCACGTCCCGACGAAGGCCGCAGGCCCGACGATGCCTCCGACGGCGAGGGCTCGGGTGCGAGGCGACATGGACGTCATTGCTAGTCGGCGCCCGCCCCCTTGGGCGGGAACGCGGCGGTAACGTGCCTCGACCGGCACCGGCACAGGGGGAAACATGGGCGCGGACATCGTGATCCGAGGCGGCACCGTGATCGACGGGACCGGCGCACCGGGCTTGGCCGCCGACGTCGCGGTCACCGACGGCCGCATCAGCGAGATCGGACCGGGCCTCAGCGGTGACCGGGTCCTCGACGCGGCGGGTCAGGCCGTGACGCCGGGCTTCATCGACATCCACTCCCACTACGACGCGCAGGTGTTCTGGGATCCCGCACTCACCCCGTCGAGCTTCCACGGCGTGACCTCGGTGATCGCGGGAAACTGCGGATTCTCGATCGCACCGTGCCGCCCCGAACATCGGGACCTCCTCGCCCGCACCCTCCAGCACGTGGAGGACATGGATCTCGCCACCCTCGCTGCGGGGATCCCCTGGGACTTCGAGACCTTCCCCGAGTATCTCGATTCCGTCGCCCGCCACGGCAGTGCCCTCAACTACGGCGTCTACATCGGGCACACCGCGTTGCGCCTCTTCGTGATGGGCGAGGAGGGATACGACCGGGACCCGACGCCGGCGGAGTTGGTCCAGATGCAGGCGGTGGTCCACGAAGCGATGCAGGCCGGCGCCATGGGGTTCGCCACCAGTTCGTCCGGCACCCACAACGGTGACGCCGGTCGCCCGGTGCCGAGCCGGCGTGCCGACCTCGCCGAACTCGAAGCGCTCCTCCAGCCGCTCCGCGACCTCGACAAGGGAGTGGCGGCCCTGTTGCCCGGCGAGAAGATCAAGCACGCGGACGTGTACGGCCTCCAGCAGCGCATCGGGCGACCGCTCACCTGGACCGCCCTGCTCACGGTGAAGGGCTTCCCGTGGCACGAGGGGATCATCGCCGACAACAACGCGGCCCGGGCCGCCGGCGGGCAGGTCTGGCCCCAGATCTCCGTGCGGGTGTTGGCATTCCAGATGAACCTGCGGGAGCCGTTCACGTTCAACATGGCGCCGGCATTCGCGCAGCTCATGAACGCGCCGATGGAGACGCGCCTCGCCGCGTACCGCGACCCCGAGTGGCGGCGTACCGCCCTCGAAGACCTCGAGACGCGCACGATGATCCGACCCAACTGGGGCGCGCTGGAGGTGGCGGAGTCGGCACTCCATCCCGAGCTCATCGGCCGCCGCGTCGCCGATCTCGCGCACGAGCGTGACTGCACCCCACTCGACGTCATGCTCGACCTCGCCCTCGAAGAGAACCTCGAACCGCGCTTCCGCAGCGTGCTCGCCAACAACGATCCCGACGCGATCGCGTGGCTCCTCCAGCAGGAAGGGTGTCTCCTCGGCTTGGCGGACTCCGGCGCGCACGTGAGTCAGTTGTGCGACGCCTGCCTCCCCACGGACCTGCTCGGCAACTGGGTCCGGGAGAAGGAAGTGATCTCGCTCGAGCGTGCGGTGCACAAGCTCACGGCCGAACCCGCACGCGTCTACGAACTCGACGCCGCCGACGGCGGTCGCGGGAAGCTCCACGTTGGGATGGCCGCCGACATCACGGTCTTCGACCCGGCGACGGTCGCGCCCGGCCCGCTGCGCCGCATACGCGATTTCCCGGCCGACGGTGAGCGACTCACCGCGGACCAGCCGCGCGGGATGACCCACACGCTCGTCAACGGGGTGCCCATCCGCGTCGACGGGACTCCGGCCTCCGAAGGGGTCGACGCCCGCCCCGGATCGGTGTTGCGCAGCTGATCCGACCCCTCCCCACGACCCGCGTCCGCGCCCGAGCGGCAAAGCCGGGGCACCTAGGATCGATCGATGCCCGGGTCGGGAAGGATGACGAGCGATCGCCGGAACTTCCTGCTCGGCAGCGCCGCGGGCGCACTCGTCGCTCTCGTTGCGTTCGCATGGCTCGTCGTCCAGGGGCGCGCCGACGTGCTGGTCCGCGAGCCGTACGGCAACTTCTACGACGCGCAGGCGCAGGCCCTGCTCCACGGGCACTGGAACGTCCCCGCCGCGGAGCTGTTCCTAGAAGGCTTCCGCATCGGCGGCAAGACGTACACCTACTTCGGCCCATGGCCAAGCGTGCTCCGTATGCCGGTGATCGAGTTGGCGCCCTCGCTCTACGGCCGACTCACCCAGGTGTCGTTGCTGCTCGCGTTCGCCGTCGCGATGGTCGGCGTGATCGGCCTCAACTGGCGGATCCGATCCATCCTGCGTCCTGAGGCGACGGCGCACACCGCCGACACCGTCGTTGCGTTCGCAGTGCCGATCATCTTCGGCATCGGTTCGAGTGCCTTCTTCCTCGGGAGCCGCGCGTGGGTTTATCACGAAGCCATTCTCTGGGGCGCCGCATGGGCACTCGTCGGGTTCGAGCGGTTGCTGGCCTTCATGCAACGGCCGACCGGGTGGCGCCTCGCCGCCGCGTCCGTCGCCGCCACCCTGGCGTTCTCCTCCCGCGGCGCAGTCGGGTTGGGCCCCGTGGTGGGTCTGGCCCTCGTCGTCGGCGGACTCGCGGTGCAGTGGTTCCGAGGTCGCATGACGCGCCCGGAGGCCGAAGGACCAGGACGCAGCGCGCGTTTCCTGGACCGCTTCGATTGGCTCGGGCCGCGCGACGTTGCTCCCGCGCGCCGTATCCAGTGGCTGGTCGCGGGTGTCGTCGCGGTCGTCGTGCCCGTCGGCGTGTACATATACGTGAACTGGGCTCGGTTCGGGAGCCTCACCAACGTGCCGTGGACCGCGCAGGTCTACGCCCAGATCCATTCGAAGAATCGCGTCCTCGACGCCAACGGTGGCAGCTACTTCAACGTGAACGTCGCGCCGACCACGCTGCTCCAGTACCTCCGCCCCGACGCGCTCTCGTTGAATCGACTGTTCCCGTGGATCAGCTTCCAACACTTCCGCACCCCGGTCATCGGTGGCGCAGTGGTCGATGCGCTCGACTACGCCACCAGCATCCCCGCTTCGATGCCCGGCATCACCGTGCTCGCGGTCGTCGGCGGCGTCGCCGTGGTGTCGACGCGTTTCGCGCGGAGTACCGGTGCCCGGATGCTCCGAGTGCCGATCATCGGAGCTGCCGTCGGTGTCGTACCGACGGTGACGATCGCGTTCGTCGCGCAGCGCTACCTCGGCGACTTCCTTCCGCTCGTGGTCATCGGCGCGCTCGCCGGCGGTCACACCTTGCTGCACCGGGTGGAGACCAGCGGGCCGGTCCGCCGCCGCACGCGCGTCGTCGCCGGCGTGCTCGTCGTGCTCCTCGCGTTCGGCGTGTGGGCCAACGGATCATTGGCCTACGTCTACGGCCGGCTGTACAACCCGTATCCCGAAACCCTCCGCGCCGGCACCATCGGCGTCCAGTACGCCGTCGACCGCACGGTGGGTGACGGCACCAACCAGCTCCTCCTGTCCCCCACGCTTCCGCGACGCGTGGCCCAGGCCGACACGACCGCGATCGTCGGTGCGTGCGACGCGATGTTCTGGTCCGACGGGCGCAGCTGGCACCTCGTCCAGGGCACACCCCGCCAGGGCGTCTTCCGCATCCGGGCCGATCTGCCACCGGCCGACGGCGCCTGGCATCCGATGGTCACGTGGGGACCGCCCGGCACCGAAACCGTGCTGGGCGCCCACCGCGTCGGTAACCGGATCCAGGTCGGTCGCAGCTTCCGCCAACCGGATGGGACCCTCGCCTTCAACCGACTCGAATTGTTCCTCGCGGTGGACCCGCACCGGCATCACGACTTCGACGTGGTCGCGTCGCCGGCAATCGGGATCTTCACGGTGCAGATCGACGGCAGGATCGCGGTCGCCGAGGACCACGTCCGCCGACTCCCGAGCGGGAGCTTCACCGTTGGTCGGGCCGGCGATGCGGGAGTCGCAGCCGAGTACGGCGCACCGATTCGGCGCCGACCCGCGGCGGTCGGAGTCTGTCGGCAGATCCTGCCGAGCGGCCGCGCCGAGACTCAGGCGGGCGGATCGAGCTCGAAGAGGAACTGATACGCGAAGAGCGTCGGCCGCAGCACGAGGCCGACGCCATCCACGACGCTGAGCGTCTTCGACCGTTCCGCGTCGAGCGGCAGCCCGACCGCTTCCTGGCGGCGGATGGTGAAGCCGGTCGACGCGAAGAGGGCTTCGGCCTCGGTCCGGTTGAAGAAGCGGAGCTGCGCCGAGTCGAGCAGGCCACGCGTGTCGTAGGACCACTTGCCGCTCAGGACCCGCGACCGCGGGTACCAGTGGCCGAAGTTCGACACGCTGGCCAAGAGGCGGCCGCCGGGACGTAACACGCGTGCCAGATCGGCGAGCAACGAATCGGCATCGCGGACCCGGCCCAACGCGTCGACGGCGATCACCACGTCGAACTCGCCCAGATCCGTCGGGATGCCCGCGTCGAGTTCGGCCACGACGATGCCCGGGTCCGGCGATCCCGCGTCGTCAGCGTGCACCGGCTCGACGAGGGCGACCACCTCATGACCGGACTGGCGCAGTTGGGTGACCAGCACTTCGGGCTCGACCCCGACCAGCAGGATGCGCGCCGGGGCGAGCCCCGAGAGCCACGCCAGCATGCGACCGTTCGCGGTGTCGGTTCCCGCCTTCGGCTCGTGGAGGCTCGTCGCGAACGCAGTGTCCCCGCGACCGATGCCGATCTTGTGGGCGCGATACCGCAGGACGTCCTTGACGATGTCCTTCGCGTAGCGGGGCCCGTTCACGTACGAGATCTCATCGCCGTAATACGTGGGGATCGGGATCTCGATGATCCGCTTCCCGGCCTCGTGGAACTGGATGATGATCTCGGTGTCGAAGTCGTACTCGTTGGTGTTGCGCTGGAACGGCACGTCTCGCAGCGCCGCCACGGAATACGCGCGGTAGCCGCTGTGCCACTCGCTCAGGTTCGTGCCGGCGAGGTGGTTCTCGACCGTCGACAACACGCGGTTCCCGATCACCTTGTAGATCGGCATGCCCCCCTTGCGGGCACCACCCGGGTTCATCATCCGGGATCCGAACACCGCGTCCGCCTCGTTGCGGTCGAGGGGGGCCACGATGTCGGGCAACATCTCCGGCGCGTACTGACCGTCGGCGTGGAGCAGCACGACGATGTCGAGGTCGTGCTCGATCGCCCACTCGTACCCGATCTTCTGGTTCCCGCCGTACCCGACGTTGCGGGGATTGCGGAGCACCTCGAGGGGGAGTTTGCGGCCGTCGACCTGCTTGTAGCCGAGACCGACGAGATAGGTCTGGTCCTCCGACGCGTTGTCGCAGATGAGGATCTTCGTGATCCGGGGGATGAACTCCGGCGGGATCCGGTCGAGCACCTTCGCGAGCGTCGAGGCCGCGTTGTAGGCGACGACGATGATGCCTATGCGTTTCGACGTCTCCACGCGGCGAGATTAGTGCTGATGGCCCGAGCGCCGGGACATCAGCACGCCGCCAATCGACGCGCGGAATCATCTCCGTCGACCGGGAGATGCACGATCACCCGAACGTCGGGAGACGCCACCGGCACGAGTTGCTGGGTGTCGAACACGAGTCGTCCGGCCGTCGGATGGTCAAAGACGCGGCGGTGGGTCTCGAAGCCGGCGACGTCGTACTGCGGCCACCAATCCCGGAACTCGTCACTCGTGGCCTGGAGTCGCTCGACCAGCTCGGCAACCTTCGGATCGTCACGCAACGGCGCGACCTCGGCCCGGTACTGCGACAAGGTGCGCCGCGCCTCGGCCTCCCATTCGCCGTTGAGTCGGCGGGCGTTGTCGTTGCCGAACAACAACCACACGAGGTTAAGATCCGCGTTGGGGAGCGTCTCCACGTCCGGGAACAGCTTGGCGAAGGCGTCGTTCCACGCCAACAGATCCCAGTACGGGGACAACGCGTAGGCCGGTGAACGACCGAGCACCCGCAAAAGGTCGAGCACACCCTGCGGGCAGTGATCGCGATCGAGCGCGACGTTGGACCGGTCACCCTGGCCCGCCAACTCCAGGAGGTGCCGACGTTCGACGGGGTCCATCCGCAATGCACGCGCCAATGCATCGAGCACGTCGACCGACGGGTTGATCGGCCGCCCCTGCTCGAGCCACGTGTACCAACTCACCGACACCCCGGCCAGGAGCGCCACTTCCTCACGGCGGAGCCCCGGCGTGCGGCGGCGCGACCCGACGGCCAGGCCGACGTCACCCGGCGCCACAGCCGCGCGGCGGGCCCGCAGGAAATCGGCCAGATCTGCGCGTCGGGTCATCGCAGCATTGTGCTGCGCGTCGGACCGTCCTGGGTGGTGGTCTCGATCCCCCCTTCCACCGCCCCATTGTCACGGACGCGGTCCCGGGGTCTGCTGGAGAGATGCAGACCTCCACCGAGACCCCCGCGCGCCTGCCGCGCCTGTCCGATCGCGCCGCGTGCTTGCGGTCGAGCGAGATCCGGGACCTCCTCAAGGTGGCCGACCTGCCGGGCGTGCTCTCGCTCGCGGGTGGTCTGCCCGCCCCGACCGCCTTCCCGGTCCGTCGGATCGAGACCGCTATCGGCCGTGCATGCGCGACGGCCGGCAACGTCGGTCCGATCGCGTTCCAATACGGCCCCACCGAGGGACTCGCCGGCCTGCGCGAGTTGCTGGCCGCCGGCACCTGCGCGTCGCCACCCCTCGGCGACCCCGACGAGATCATCGTCACCACCGGCTCTCAGCAGGGGCTCGACCTCGTCGCTCGGGTCATGGTGGATCCGGGCGACACCGTCGTGCTCGAGGATCCGGCGTACCTCGGCGCCCGGCAGGTGTTCGAGGGCGCAGGCGCGCACATCGAGGGGATTCCCATCGATCGTGCGGGGATGGACACCGCTGAACTGGAACGTCGACTCGTCGCCGGGCTGGCACCGCGAGTGGTCGCACTCGTCCCCAACACCTCGAACCCGTCCGGGCGCTCACTCGTTCCGGAGCGGCGCGCTCACCTGGCGACCCTGGCGCAACGCCACGGCTTCCTGGTGGTCGAGGACGACGCCTACTACGCGCTCGGATTCGGGACCACGCCGGCAACGCCGATCGGCCACCTCGCCCCGGACCACACCGTCATGCTCGGATCCGCGTCCAAGGTGATCGCGCCGGGGCTTCGGGTCGGCTGGTTGCGGGCCCCCGAGTGGATGATCGGCGCACTCGCCCGGGCCAAGCAGACGCTGGATCTCCACACGGCCACCCTGCCGCAACTCGTCGTCGCCGAACTCCTCGGAGACGACGGCTTCATGACCGAGCATCTCGAAACGCTCCGCGCCACCTATGCGGAACGGGCGCAGATCCTCCACGCAGCCCTGGCCGGGACCATCGACGCCGGCGAGCCGACCGGCGGGATGTTCCTCTGGGGTCGTACCGATGTCGACACCCGGGCCGCGTTCCCGGACGCCATTGCGGCCGGGATCGCTTACGTTCCCGGCGACGCGTTCACGATCTCGAC
>JBBQXR010000027.1:0-16921 GCA_038209455.1 Acidimicrobiia bacterium | reverse complement strand
CAGACGAAGACGTTCTCGACGTTGGTCTGCCAATCGCCGGAGCGGGAGACGTTGCCGCGCTCGTTGATCTCGACACCGAACTGCTCGAGCATGCCCGCCCGCTGTGGCCCCACGAATCCCATCGCGAGCAACACGATCTCGCACGGGAGTTCGAAGTCGGAACCCTCGACCTTCTCGAAGGTCATGCGCCCGTTCTCGAACTTCTGCTCCACTTCGTGGGCCCGGAGCGCGCGCACGTTGCCGTTGTCGTCACCGAGGAAACACTCCGTGTTCACGGAGAACACGCGCTCGCCACCCTCCTCGTGCGCCGAGGACGTGCGGTAGATCATCGGCCACGTCGGCCAGGGGTTGGCGTCGGGCCGGGCGTCCGCCGGCCGGGGCATGATCTCGAACTGGTGCACCGTCGCGGCGCCGTGCCGGTGCGACGTGCCGAGGCAGTCGGCGCCGGTGTCGCCACCACCGATGATCACCACGTGCTTGCCCGCGGCCGAGACCGGATGCTCGTCGAGGTCGCCCGCCTGCACCCGGTTGGCCGGCGGGAGGAACTCCATCGCCTGGTAGATCCCGATGAACTCGCGGCCTGGGATCGGCAGGTCCCGGGCCGCGGTGGCACCACCGGCGAGCACGATGGCGTCGAAGTCGCGTTGCAGTTCTTCCACCGCGACGTTCTCGCCGACGTTGGCATTGACGCGGAACTCGGTGCCCTCGGCCTCCATCTGCGCGAGACGCCGGTCGAGGATCCGCTTCTCCATCTTGAACTCGGGGATCCCGTACCGGAGGAGGCCACCGATCCGGTCGGCCCGTTCGAACACCGTCACCGCATGGCCGGCGCGGGTGAGTTGCTGCGCTGCGGCCAGGCCGGCGGGGCCCGAACCGACGACCGCGACCCGTCGACCGGTCGACGAGCTCGCGAGCACCGGCTCGAGCGATCCCCCCGCGGCTTCGAGGTCGGCGAACCCGCGCTCGATGATGCTGACCTCGACCTGCTTGATCGCGACCGGGTCCTCGTTGATCACGAGGACGCACGAGGCCTCGCACGGCGCCGGGCACAGGCGGCCGGTGAACTCGGGGAAGTTGTTGGTGGCGTGGAGCCGGTCGAGGGCCTCGGGCCAGTCGGCGCGGTACACGAGGTCGTTCCATTCGGGGATGAGGTTCCCCAGCGGACAGCCGACGTGACAGAACGGGATCCCGCAGTCCATGCACCGGGCGGCCTGGTGCTGGAGCGACTCCACCGGGAACGGCTCGTAGACCTCACGCCAATCGCGCAGGCGGACCGGCACGGGTCGCCGCGTCGGCAGCTCGCGCTCGTACTTCATGAATCCGGTCGGCTCACCCACCGTGCATCCCCTCCATCTCCCAATCCCTCTTCCACAATGCGTCGCAAACCCGCGAGAGTCGCGGGTTTGCGACGCAAGTTCGATGATCAGCCACGGGACGCCGCCATGATCGCTTCGTCGACATTGATGCCCCGCTCGGCTGCAACCCGCGACGCTTCGAGCACCCGTTTGAAGTCCTTCGGCATCACCTTGCGGAAGCCGTCGACCTCGGTGTGCCAGTCGGCGAGGATCCGTTCGGCCACGGCCGATCCGGTCTCGGCGGCGTGGGTCCGGATCGTGGCGCGGAGGAACTCGCGGTCCTCGTCCTCGAGATCGTCGAGGTCCACCATCTCGCGATTCAGTCGGGTGAAGAAGGTGTTGGAGGGGTCGTGGATGTACGCGATCCCGCCCGACATCCCCGCGCCGAAGTTCCGTCCGGTTGGGCCGAGCACCACCACGCGACCTCCGGTCATGTACTCGCAACCATGGTCACCGACGCCTTCGACCACCGCAGTCGCGCCAGAGTTGCGGACACAGAACCGCTCCCCGACCTTGCCGCGCAGATACACCTCGCCGCCGGTGGCGCCGTACAGCACCACGTTGCCGGCGATCACGTTCTCCTCCGGCACGAACGTGGCATCGAGTGACGGGCGGACCACGATGCGTCCGCCGGACAGTCCCTTGCCGAGGTAGTCGTTCGAATCTCCGACGAGCCGCAGCGTGATGCCACGAGGCACGAACGCTCCGAAGCTCTGGCCGGCCGAACCGGTGAGCGTGATGTCGATGGTGCCGTCGGGCAGACCATCACCGCCGTAGCGGCGAGTGAGTTCGGAGCCGAGCATCGTGCCGACCGTACGGTTCACGTTGCGCACGGCACTCTCGATCGTGACCGACTCGCCCCGTTCCAGGGCGGGCATGGCCTCGAGGATGAGCATGTTGTCGAGGGCCCGGTCGAGCCCGTGGTCCTGTGATTTGGTGCAGTACATGTCCTGGACCGACGGGTCGAAGTCGGGAACGTGGAGGATCGGGGTGAGGTCCAGCCCCGAGGCTTTCCAGTGGTCGATCGCGGCCCGGGTGTCGAGCATCTCGGCGTGACCGATCGCCTCCGCGATCGAGCGGAACCCGAGCGCGGCGAGGTACTCGCGCACTTCCTCGGCGATGAACTCGAAGAAGTTCACGACGAACTCCGGCTTGCCGGTGAACTTCTTCCGGAGCTCGGGGTTCTGCGTGGCGACCCCGACCGGGCAGGTGTCGAGGTGGCAGACGCGCATCATGATGCAGCCGCTGACCACCAACGGCGCCGACGCGAAACCGAACTCCTCGGCACCGAGCAGCGCGGCGATCACGACGTCGCGACCGGTTTTGAGTTGACCGTCGGTCTGCACGACGATGCGGTCGCGCAGCCCGTTGAGCAGGAGGGTCTGCTGCGTCTCGGCGAGACCGAGTTCCCACGGCGCACCGGCGTGCTTCAGTGACGTCAACGGTGACGCACCCGTGCCGCCGTCGTGGCCCGAGATGAGCACCACGTCGGCATGGGCCTTCGCCACTCCGGCCGCCACCGTCCCCACCCCGACCTCGGCCACCAACTTCACGTGCACGCGAGCCAGCGGGTTCGAGTTCTTGAGGTCGTGGATCAGCTGGGCCAGGTCTTCGATCGAATAGATGTCGTGGTGCGGAGGTGGGCTGATGAGCCCGACGCCGGGCGTGGAGTGCCGGGTCTTCGCGATCCACGGGTACACCTTGTGTCCGGGCAGCTGACCACCTTCGCCGGGCTTGGCGCCCTGGGCCATCTTGATCTGGAGGTCGTCCGCGTTGACGAGGTACTCGCTGGTCACGCCGAACCGACCGCTGGCCACCTGCTTGATCGCGCTGCGACGCAGGTCACCGTTGGCATCGGCAGTGAACCGGTCGGCGTCCTCGCCGCCCTCACCGGTGTTCGACTTCCCGCCGATGCGGTTCATCGCGATCGCCAACGTCTGGTGCGCTTCGGCCGAGATGGACCCGTAACTCATCGCACCGGTCGAGAACCGCTTCACGATCTCGCTGATCGGCTCGACCTCGTCGATCGGGACCGCAGGCCGGTCTCCCACCTTCAACGCGAACAGACCGCGCAGCGTCGCCAACTGCTGCGCCTGCCCGTCGACGAGGCTCGTGTACTGCTTGAAGATCTCGTAGCGCCCGGTGCGCGTCGCGTGCTGCAACTTGAAGACGGTCTCGGGGTTGAAGAGGTGGTACTCCCCTTCCCGGCGCCACTGGTACTCGCCACCGATCTGGAGTTCGCGGTGTGCCAACTCGCTCGGCCGCGACGGGTACGCAAACTCGTGTCGGGCGGCCGACTCCAACGCGATCACGTCAAGACCCACGCCACCGAGCCGGCTCGTGGTACCGGTGAAGTACTCGTCGATCACGTCCTGACCAAGACCGATCGCCTCAAAGACCTGCGCGCCGGTGTACGACGCGACCGTCGAGATCCCCATCTTCGACATGACCTTGAGCACACCCTTGCCGGCCGCCTTGATGTACTGCTTCGCGGCCTGGCGGGGCGTACTGGTGATGTGGCCCTCGCGAGCGAGGTCACGCAGCACGTCGAACACAAGGTACGGGTTCACCGCGGCCGCGCCGTATCCGAGCAACAACGCGATGTGATGCACTTCGCGTGCCTCACCGGTTTCCACCACCAGGCCGACGCGGGTCCGCGTCTTCTCCCGGATCAGGTGATGGTGGACGGCGGCCGTGATGAGCAGGCTGGGAATCGGCGCCAGCGTCTCGGTGGCGTAGCGGTCCGAGAGGATGACCAAATCGACACCACCCGCGATCGCGGCACTCACCTCGGTCCGGATCCGCTCGATCGCCTCCCGCAATCCGTCGCCACCCTCGGCGACGGGATAGAGCGCGTCGATGGTGATCGGCTGGTAGCCGTCGACCCCACCGGGCTCGTCGATGTAGCGGAGCTTGGCGAGATCGTCGTTGTCGATCACCGGGAACGGCAGCACGATCTGCCGGCAGGATTCGGGACCCGGCGCGAGCAGGTTCGCCTCGGGGCCGATGGTGCCGCCGAGGCTGGTGACCAGTTCTTCACGGATCGCGTCGAGGGGCGGATTGGTCACCTGCGCGAACAGTTGCGAGAAGTAGTCGAACAACATGCGGGGCCGGCTCGAGAGGACCGCGATCGGCGTGTCGGTCCCCATCGAACCGAGCGCCTCGACGCCCGTGCGGGCCATGGGCTCGATCAGGATCCGCACCTCTTCCTCGGTCCAGCCGAACATCCGCTGCTGCTGCACCTGGGAGGACCGGACCGGGGTGAGCACGTCACGGACCGGGAGATCGTCGAGGCGGATGAGCCCGGCCTTGAGCCACTCACGGTACGGGTGCGCGGCCGACAGTTCGGCCTTGATCTCCTCGTCGTCGACGATCCGCGCCAACGAGGTGTCGACGAGGAACATCCGACCCGGTTCGAGGCGACCCTTCTTGACCACGCGGGCGGGGTCGACGTCGAGCACCCCCGCCTCACTCGCCATGATCACGAGACCGTCCTCGGTCACCCAATACCGGCTCGGCCGGAGACCGTTGCGGTCGAGGACCGCTCCCATCACGGTGCCGTCGGTGAAGGCGATCGACGCGGGACCGTCCCACGGCTCCATGAGCGACGCGTGGAACCGGTAGAAGGCCCGCTTGTCGGGACTCATCGACTCGTGGTTCTCCCACGCCTCAGGGATCATCATCAGCACCGCGTGCGGCAACGAGCGTCCGCCGAGATGCAGGAGTTCGAGCACCTCGTCGAAACTCGCGGTGTCGGACGCGTCGGGCGTACAGATCGGAAAGATCCGTTCCAGATCGCCAGGGATGACGTCGGATTGGAGCAGCGCCTCCCGGGCCTGCATCCAGTTGCGGTTGCCCTTCAGGGTGTTGATCTCACCGTTGTGTGACACGTACCGGTAGGGGTGTGCCAGCGGCCAACTCGGAAACGTGTTGGTGGAGAAGCGCGAGTGCACCAGAGCCAGCGCAGACTCGACCCGATCGTCGACGAGGTCGGGGTAGAAGTCCTGGAGCTGCGGGGTGGTGAGCATCCCCTTGAACACCATCGTGCGCGCCGACAGCGACGGGAAGTACACGCCGGTCTCATGCTCCACGCGCTTGCGGACGACGAATGCCCACCGGTCGAGTTCCACGCCGCGGCTGCCATCTCGGGCGATGAACCACTGCCGGAAGCTCGGCATGGCCGCGATGGCCGTCTGACCGAGGCTCGACGCGTCGGTCGGGACGTCACGCCAGCCGAGGACGGTGAGGCCTTCTTCGGTCGCGATCTCGTCCATACGCGTGACGGCCTTGGCGGCGTCGTCGGCTTCGGCCGGGAGGAACGCGATACCGGTGGCGTACGCGCCGGCGGCCGGCAACGGGAAATCGACCACGGCCCGAAGGAACCGGTCGGGGACCTGGATCGTCAGGCCCGCGCCGTCGCCGGTATTCGCCTCACTGCCCGACGCCCCTCGGTGTTCGAGGTTGCAGAGCGCGGCGATCCCCTGCTGCACCCGCTCGTGGGTGGCCCGGCCGTGGATGTCGACAACGAACGCAACCCCACACGAGTCGTGTTCGAACGCGGGGTCGTACAAGCCTTGACGGCGAGGCAGGTCAGGGTTCGGCATGTCGTCGTCTCTCCGGGTCGGGGCGTCGTTGGACACCCGAAACTTGCTTGCTCCCCGGGACGACATTGGCCCGAACCGCCGACTCTACTCTCCCCCTCCCCGCACTCCCACTCGTGTTTTCGGCGCCGGAATCGCAGGCCAGGGCCTGCGTTCGGCGCGTGAGAACGACAAGATCGATACGGGGTCGGACGCGATCATGCGAGGAGGTTGCGGGCGATCTGGCTGATCTGGATCTCGTCGGTGCCCGCGTAGATCTGGAGGACCTTGGCGTCCCGCGCGAGTTGCTCGACCTCGAACTCGGCCATATACCCGTTGCCACCGTGGAGTTGGACGGCTTCGAGCGCCACTTCCATCGCGGCCCGGGCCGAGTACAGCTTCATCACCGACGCCTCGGAGAGGGTCATCGCCGCGCCGGCGGCCGACTTCTCGATCGACCGGAACACCATGTTCTCCACGTTCAGTCGGTGCATCTCCATGCGCGCCAACTTCTCCTGGATCAGCTGGTGGTCGCCGATCGGCTTGCCGAAGCGCACGCACGTCTTCGCGTACTCGAGGCTCACTTCCAGGCAGCGCTCGATGATCCCGAGGCTCATCGCGGCCACACCGACGCGCTCGATCGAGAACGCCTCCTTCGCACCTTCGCGGTACGGGACGTCCTCGGTCTCGCCGAGCAGCCGGTCCTTCGATACCCGGACGTCGGTGAGGAACAGCATGCCCGTCGGCGAGGAGTGCATGCCCATCTTGCGCATCGGCTTGGTCTGCTCGAAGCCGCCCATGCCGCGGTCGAGGACGAAGCTGAGGATCTTGCGCTCGGCGGGCGGGTTGCCCTCGTCGAGCTTGCAGATGAAGACGGTCGTGTCCGCGTACGGACCGTTGGTGATGAAGGTCTTCGAACCGTTGAGGACGTACTCGTCACCGTCGCGCTTCGCGGTGGCCTGCATACGACCGAATGCGTCCGAGCCGGAGTCGGCCTCGGTGATCGCCCACGCGCCGACCTTCTCGAACGTGAGGAGATCGAGTGCCCACCGTTCCTTCTGCGCAACGGTGCCGCGGCTCATGATCGTGCTGGCGGCGAGTCCGGTCGAGACCCCCATCGCGGTCACGAGCCCCGGCGAACACCGACACAGTTCGATGATCGGCAGCAGCATGAAGCTCGCGCCTCCCCCGCTCGACTCGCCGCCCTTCTGGTCGCGCTCGCTCACGCCTGCGGAACTCGGTTCGGCCCCGTTCGCTCGCTGCTCCGCGGCGATGCGCTTGGCGAACGACGAGCGCGCCATCTCGTCCATGCCGAAGGTGGAGTACAGCTTGCGGATCACGTCGTAGGGCGGGGTGTCGCCGAACTCCAACTCCTCGCGCCGCGGGCGCACTTCCTTCTCGACGAAGTCGCGCACGGCGTCGCGGATCATCTTGTGCTCGTCCGACCATTCGTACATGTGGGGCGCTCCAGGCGTTCGGGCGCCTCGGGCGCCGGAAAAGACGGCGAAACCATAGGCTCCCGCGATGACCACCGACGAAGGCAGATTGTCCGGGAAGATCGCGCTCATCACGGGCGCGGCGCGAGGGCTCGGCGCCCAGATGGCCCGGCGATTCAGGGACGAAGGGGCCACTCCCATCGTCACCGACCTCTCCGAGGCTGCCGCCCGGGCGGTGGCCGACGAGATCGACGGTGACGCCTACGCACTCGACGTCACCGACAGCGCCGCGGTCACCGAGGTGTTCGCCGCGGTCGCCGCCAACCACGGCCGCCTCGACATCCTCGTCAACAACGCCGGCATCAGCGGCGTGGAGGACCGGCCCGAAGAAGTGCAACGCGCCTACGACATCACCATGGCGCAGATGGCCGACACGATGGCGGGCAACCCGCCGTCGGTCCACCCGGACACCACCATCCGCGCCACCGACGAAGACTGGCACCGCGTGCTCGCCGTCCACCTCGACGGCACGTTCTTCTGCACCCGCGAAGCGATGCGCATCATGGGCCCACAACTCTCCGGTTCGATCATCAACCTCGGCTCCATCATGGGCACGAGTGGTGGTGGTGGATCGCCGGCTTATTGCGCGGCCAAAGCCGGCATCCTCGGTCTCACCCGCTCTCACGCGCGGGAGTTCGTCTCGCAGGGCATCCGCGTCAATGCGATCGCGCCGGGTTGGATCGAGACCGCGATGACCGACGCCCTCGGACCGATGCGTCCACTCATCGCGATGCAGACCCCGATGGGCCGCATGGGTGACGCCGACGACATCGCCTGGGCCGCCGTCTACCTCGCGTCCGACGAGGCGAAGTTCGTCACCGGCCAGGTCCTGTCGCCCAACGGCGGCTGGTACATGAGCCAGTAGGAAGTGTCCGTAGGACGTGTCACCCGATCGGGGGGCCGGTGACGACTGAGGATCCGATGGAGGTCGACACCCGATCCGACGCCGCGATCTACGAGGCCTACGCCCCGGAACTCGTCCGGTTCGCCACCGGCCTGGTCGGGCCGACGGACGCCGCCGACGTGGTCGCGGACGCGTTCATCGCGTTGTTAGGGGCGCCGGTCTGGCCCCAGGCCGAGAACCACCGGGCGTTGCTGTACCGCCGGGTGCTCTTCGAGGCCCGCTCCCGGGTCCGGTCCGCGCAGCGGCGACGGTCGCGGGAGGACCGAGCCGAGCGCGTGACCGTGGTCGAGTTCCCGGACCTGCGACCCGACGTGGCGGCTGCGGTCCTCGCACTCAGTCCGCAGCAACGCGCGGTCGTGGTGCTCACGTACTGGCAAGACCTCACGCCGTCGGCCGTCGCCGACCTACTCGACATTTCCGAAGGCTCGGTGCGCAAGCACCTGGCCCGCGCCCGCACCCACCTGAGGAGAGTCCTCGCATGAATCCCGAAGACGACCGGCTGCACGAAACCGTCGACGCGATGTTGCGTGCGGCACCCGACCCTCATCCGTACGGCGAGGTGAGTGGCAGGTCGCGCACTGCGACCGACTGGGACGGACTTGCGATCGGCACGGTCGAGCCCGTCGACGAACTCCGGTCCCGCGGCGCTCACCGACGCGGTCCGGCCCGGCTCGCGCTGGTCGCAGCCCTGGTCCTCGCACTGGTGGGTGGGATCTGGGGAGTGACATCCCTCGCTGGCGGCGGCCGGGATGCGGCCACCCGCAAGATCCTGACGACTCCGGCAGCCAAAGCGCTCTTCAACGCGCTCGGCGCGTCGACCGGTACCGGCGGCTACGAGGTCAACTACGAGTTCACGATCACACCACCGTCGACACCGCCGACCAAGGTGTGCGGAAATCCGAACATCTCGCACGGGTCGGCTCCGACCGTCCGCGCGCCGGGGACCGCGAGTCCGACGGTCGTCGTCGATGGCCGATCCACGGTCACGTACTCCAACGGCTGCGTTGCCGTCTCGGGCCGGAGCCCGGTCACCGTCACCGGTCACGGGAAGGTGTACCTCAACCCCTACTCACTCGAGACCACGTCGACGGTCACGGGCCTCGGAGAGGTGACCGTCCGAACCGACGGCAACCTCATCAAAGAACAAGGTGGAGCCGACTACGGCAAGGTCGAAGATGGCCAACCAATCTCCGGATTCGCACCCGCAGTCATGTCGACGTTCGGTGACGGCCCCGGCGCGCTGACGATGCTCGGACTCGCCAGCCCGACCGGTTACCTGTCCCTCAGCGCGAACGCGGTCACCAACGTGACCGCGGCCGGCACCGGGACCGTCAACGGCGAGCCCGTCACCTACTACGACGTCGTCTCCGACGTGAACGCCATGCGCGATCTTCCGGGGCTCACCGCCGAACAACGTACGGTGATCGACCAGTCGCTCAAGGCACTGGGACAAGCAGGCTTCAAGGAGGCGACCGCTCACATCGCGGTCGACGCCGCCGGCTACATCGTGGAGTCGTCGTCGACGGCCACCTTCTCGGACGGCACGACCATGACCCGGCACATGACGTTGTCGAAGTTCGGCTGCATCGGTACGGGCCCGACGCCCTCACACCCCGACGGCGTTCCCGAACCCGATCCGGCAACGTGCGCCCCGCCGACCACGACCACGACCACGGCGCCGACCGTTGCCGCGACCGATCCGGCCACGACGACGACGTCCGTACCTGACACCGCCTCGACCGAGCCGGCGGTCAGCACGACGACACTTCCCTGTCCTCCCCCGGTGACCGACCCGAGCAAGGGTTACGCCTGCGCGCACTGACGCGTCAGCGCGTCCCCTTCAGCGCCCGGAGTCGAGGGGCGCGGTGCCGATGACGTGGTCGGCGCGCAAGCGGTCGAGTTCGGCGTCGGTCACGCCGATCTCGCGCAGGACATCAACGGTGTGTTGACCGAGGGTCGGGCTCGGCGTGCGCCACGCCGTCGCCGGGCCGGCCGAGAACCGCATCGGCCACCCTGGGTACTCCTGCCGGCCGACGTCGGAATGGTCGAGTGGCTCGAAGAACCCGCGGGCCCGGAACTGGCGATCGTCGAGCGTCTCGTACGCAGGCACGACCGCCGCGGCCGGAACCCCGAGCGCACATAACTCCGCGGCCGCGGTCTCGGGCGTGCGCGTCGCGCACCACACGGCCCGGTCCGTCGCTGTCATCGAGTCGACGGTGTCGTCAACCGCGATCCATCGATTGTCCCCCTCACACGCGTACACGCCGTGCGCGCCCCGCCGACCAGGCAGCGCGCCGTGGGCCGAGTACTCGATGACCTGCTCAGCCGTCACAGCCGAGGCCACTTCCATCATCGGCATCTCGACGAGTTGGCCCTCGCCGGTGCGATCCCGATGCTCGAGCGCGGCCATCAGCGCGAGCGCGGTGTGGGTCCCCACCATCGGATCAACCACCCCGCCCGGGATGATCGGCGGACCACCCTCGTACCCGGTGAGCCACGCCATGCCGGTGATCTGCTCCATGGTCTGCGCGAAGCCGCCTCGATCGCGCCACGGACCCTCGAGTCCGAACGCCGGCAGTCGCAACATGACCACCGACGGGTTCAGCGCGCGCACCTGGTCGTAGGCGAGACCGAAGCCCTCCATGACCGTGGGGGTGAAGTTCTCGGTGACGACATCGGCCGTCTCGATCAGACGCTTCGCGAGCGCCAAGCCGTCGGGCTGACCGAGGTCGAGCGTGATGCCACGCTTGCCGAGGTTGGTCGAGTGCCACAACGCCGACATCTCGTAGAACCGCGGGTCGTCCTTCGGCCGGACCAAGGCATTGAACCGCAGCGCGTCCGGCCGCTGCACCGACTCGATCTTGATGACGTCGGCGCCCATCGATGCCAGCCACGCCGTGGAGTACGGGCCACTCCAGAACGCGGTGAAATCGATCACCCGGATCCCCGTCAACGGCCGCTCCCCCGGTTTCCGCGTCGACGTGTTGCCCGTGTGTGGGTTCGTTCCCGGCGCGTCCGACCAAAGGTCGGACGGGACGACGGGCACCGGCGGGGAAAGGACACGGTCGGGCACGGCAGAGAAGCGGAACGGCGCACGGGGGCGGATCCACGCCTCGCCGGGCTGGGTGACGAAGCTGCCGCGAGCTTTGGGTTGGTCGAACTCCGGGAGGAGGGCGCCGTTGCCGACCACCGCTGCGGGCACCCGAGCTGCGGCACAGATGTCGACCGCCTCCGCCGCACTGTGCTGCATCGTGAAGCCCTGGAGCACCTCATGGACCTCGTCGGCGCGGAGGTACCGACCGAGAAACGAGATCAGTCCGTCGTCGGCGCACAGATCCTCACGCCCGATCGCGCGCAGGAGCGAGAGCCACTGCGGAATCGTCACGGTCGTCATGCCCACGTAGTTGCCGTCGGCGCACGGTTCATTCCCCGGGATCATCACGAAGCGGAAGTTCGCCGTGCGACCGCCCGGAAAGTTGGCCATGAGCGTGGGGACCGTCGAGAGGGTGAGCTGCATCGCCTCGAGCTTCGACACGTCGACGGTCTCGGGCACACCGGTACGCGACGCGCGGTAGTACGCGGTCACCGCGCCGAGCGCGGCAAACGCGCCGGTCACGTACTCACCGATCTCGCCGCCGACGGTCAGCGGTGCGTCGGTCATGTGCCCGTGGGTCGCGAGCGCGCCCGACCGGGCCTGCAACACCGACTCCGGCAGTTCGAGGTCGGAGTCCGGACCTCCACCGCCGAACGACGAAATCGCGACTCGCACGAGCGGTGCCGCTGTGGACGCCGTCTCGTCGAGGACCGAAAGATCGCCGAGCACGATGTCGGCATCGGACGCCCATCCCGTTGCGCTGCCCGTTCCCACGCGCTGCGACGTCCGCAGGTACGTGTACAGCTCGCGCCGGTCGGTCGGGAGTGGATCGAGCGCCACCACATCTGCGCCGAGGTCGGTCAACAACTTCGCGCAGTACGCACCCGCCAGATCGTGCGTCGTGTCGAGCACCCGCAACCCGTCGTAGATCACGCGAGGCCCGCAACCGGGCGGAACATCGGGACCACGACGGACGCATCGGGGACGGTCGGGAACGCGAGCGGTCGGAAGGTGGCGACCACCGGAAGGTCGACCCGCAATGTGTCGGGATCGGCATCGACGAGGAGGGTGACCAGCCGCACGGTCGGGTCCTCCTCCAACGAGACCAACGCGGTGACGAACGGGACCATCGCGGCAAACGCGGGGAGGAATGCCCGTTCCACCACGGCCCACGTGAAGAGCGACCCCCGACCCGACGTTGCCTGCCACGCCAGGTGACCACCACACGTCGGACACACCGCTTCCGGGTACCAACACCAGCTCGCGCACGCGTCGCACCGCGGCACCGCCAACTCCTCGCGAGCCGCCGCCGCGAAGTACCCCGCGACCAACTCGTCGGCGACGTCGGGTAGCGGGAAATCGGCCCGTCGGATCGCCACGGTCAGCGATCCCGTCCGAGCACCAGGGTGCTCGCATGCTGTCCGGTGTACCCGCCGTACACCGCGACCTCACAGTTCGGTACCTGGGCAGGCGCAGTTCCACGCAACTGCTTCACGATCTCCACCACGTGTGCGATGCCGAGCACGTACGCATGCGAGAGCAGCCCGCCGTGGGTGTTGAAGGGCAGCCGACCGCCGTCGAAGTCGAGCGTGCCACCTTCGACGAAACCGCCGACCTCGCCCTTCGGACAGAACCCCATGTCCTCGATCTGCATCAATGCCACCACCGTGAACGGGTCGTACGCCGTGAGCACGTCCACATCGTTCGGTCCGACGCCGGCCATCGTGAACGCCCACGGGGCGCTGAACACCTGGGGCGTCGAAGTGAACGCCGCCTGTTGACTCCAATGTTGACCGCTGGCGGAGATCCCCTCGCCGACGCCGAGCACCACCGCGGGCGGGTGCGGGAGGTCGCGGGCCCGATCGATCGAGGTCGTCACGTACGCGGCACCACCGTCGGAGATCAGGCACGAGTCGAACAGTCGGAGTGGGTCCGCAAGGACAGTGGATCCCAGGTAGTCGTCCATGCTCATCGGCTTCTCGTGCATCACCGCACCGGGATGGAGGTTGGCGTGACGACGACTGGCCACCGCGACCGCGCCGAACTGCTCGACCGTGGTCCCGAACTCGAGCATGTGCCGCCGCATGATCGTGGCGAAGTACACCGGCTGAGGAAAGAAGCCGAACGGCACCTCCAGGTTCTGCTTGAGCGACTGACTTGCGTGCACCTCACCCGGACCGCCGGTCATCGACGCGCGCTGGGTCGCCCACGCGACCGGGAACACGTTGAGCACATGGCGCGCATCGCCGCGCGCAATCGCGCCGGCCGCGAGATGCGGGGCCGTCCCCGCCCAGCTCATACCGCCACCCCATGGCGAGGACCACATTTCGTGACTCGTTCCGAAGTGCTCGTGGAAGGCGGCCACATCGAAGTCGGCGAACGCGGCGTTATACGTGAGACCGTCGATGTCGACCGGATCGAGACCACAGTCGGCGATCGCCCGCGCCGCGGCAACGGCTCCGATCTCACGCGCGGTTCGACCCGATGCCTTCGTGGAGGCGGTCTCGCCGATCCCGACGATCGCGACCCGTCCCGAGATGTCATCGAGGTCGGTCGCGTGCCCCCAATCCGGAGTGTCCCCCACAGGGCCGGAGGCTACCGTCGCCGCCCATGGCGCCTGCTCTCCCCTTGACCGACGACGCGACGCTCGGGCAACTCAACGTGATCGAGTACACCCGGGAGGACGCTCGCTGGCAGACCCCGCACGAGATCGTCGAGCGGGACGGTGTTCTCCTCTTCACCGGGGCATCCGAGTTTCCCGCGTTCTCCAACGGTGTCCGCCGCGTCGACGACGCCGTGCCTGGGACCACGGTCGTCGAGATGGCCACCGAATTCTTTGCCGCCCGCGACCGTGGCTTCTCGCTCTGGGTCCGCGAACTGCTCGTTGACGACGATCTCGCCGCGGCCGCCACCGCCGCCGGCATCAACGCGTTCGGCAATGGTGCTCCCCAGATGATCTGTCGCGATCGGATCGAGCCGGGCGCGTTGGCTGCGGGTGTCACCCTCGAACCGATCACCACGCGCGAGCAGGTCGATGCCTACGCCGCCCTGAGTGGCGAGGCGTACTCCGTGTACGGCGCGCCGGCCGCGTCCACCGCGTCGCACTTCAACGGTCCGAACGCCATGGCCGGACCGCACGTCCACGGCGTGCTCGCCCGCCTCGACGGCGAACCCGTCGGCGGTGCGCTCATCCTGCTCAGTCACGGAATCGCCGGCGTCTACTGGGTCGGAGTCCTGGAAGCCGCCCGGGGACGCGGGATCGCGTACGCGGCGACCGCGCACATCACCAACCTCGCCTTCGACCTCGGGGCCCGCAACGTGCAGCTCCAGGCCTCCGAAATGGGTGAACCCGTCTACCGGCGCATGGGGTACGAGGATCTCTACCACACGCGACTCCACCTCTTCTTCCCGCCGGGCTGGTCCATGTAGCCATTGACGCCGGCGCCGAAGAGCGGTTCAATCGCCGACTCGGCGCCGCTGCGTCGAGTGGCAGCAGGAGGGTTCACGATCACGCGCACCAATCGCACACTGTGGATCGTCGGCGCGCTGGTCGTCATCGTGGTGGCCGCAGGCGCATTCGCGTTCACCCAGGTCTCGGACTCGGGAACCGAATCTCCGCGCCCGACCATCGTCCGCTTCCTCGACGCGTGGCGGGGCGGACGGGTCTCGACGATGACCTCGATCGTTGTCGGTCCGCGCGCCGTCGTGGCGAAGACCGTCCGCCAGCAGTCGGACGCGCTGGGCGCGTGGCCGGAACGGGCCATCACGACCTCGATCCGTCAACGCGGTGACCGGGCCACGGCCCACGTGAACGTCGAGTTCCGGTTGGGCACCGGCGCACCGTTCCGCTACGCGAACACATTGTCGTTGGTCCACACGAAACAGGGTTGGCGAATCCCGTGGCGGCCCACCGTCGTCCACCCGCAGCTGACCAGCGCGACGCGTTTCGACACGACGCGGGAGTTCCAACCCAGGGCGCCGATCCTCGCCGCCGATGGCACTCCGCTCACCGTTGCTGCGACCGTCGTGACGATCGGCGCCGAGCCCGACCGACTCGACGAAGGCCAAGCGGCTGCCGCGCTCCAGAGCACGCTCGGCATCGACCCCGCGGATCTGCATGCTCGCATCACCGCGCCGGGCGTCCGTCCCACCTACTTCGTGGCGATCACCACCGTCGACAACGAGAAGTACCTGAGCGTGAAGGTGCAGATCCACGACATCCCCGGTCTGCTCTTCCATTCGTCGACCCAACGCCAGGCGGCCACCGAACAGCTGGCGGCTCAGGTGATCGGACGCACCGGACCGATCACGGCCGAACTCCTCAAGCAACTCGGCGCGCCCTATCGCGTCGGCGACATCGTGGGGCTCAACGGGCTCGAGCGCGCCTTCGAGACCCGACTCGCGGGTGATGCCGTCGTCACCGTCGATCTGGTGGACGCCAAGGACCAGGTCCAGCAGCAACTCCTCCATCGACCGGGCACGCCGCCGCAACCGGTGCGCACAACGCTCGACCTCCCCACCCAACGAGCCGCGGAAGCCGCCATCGGTACCACTGCGCCCGCTGCGCTCGTCGCGATCCGACCGTCCGACGGAGCGGTTCGTGCCGTCGTCAGCACTCCACTCACCGACTTCGACCGCGCGCTCGACGGTGCGTATCCGCCCGGATCCACGTTCAAGGTCGTGACGAGTGGCGCGCTCCTCGCCAACGGAACGACCGAGGACACACCGATCGCCTGTCCGCCGACGATCACCATCAACGGCCGGACGTTCAAGAACTTCGAGGGGGAAGCGGAGGGCGCAATCCCCTTCCGGCGTGCGTTCGCCATCTCCTGCAACACCGCGTTCATCGGCCTGGCGGAGAAACTGCCGGATACCGCGCTCGCCGACGCCGCCCGACAGTTCGGGTTCGGTACGACGCCGTCGGTCGGCCTGCCGGCGCGCGGTGGCTCGTTTCCACCACCCAAGGACGCCACGGAGAAAGTCGCGGCCGCGATCGGCCAGGGTCGGGTGACCGCGAGCCCACTCGCCATGGCCGGCGTCGCGGCCACCGTGGCGTCGGGCACGTGGCACGCACCGTCGCTCGTCACCGAGCCGGCACCGGCGAACGCGGCACCGTCAACGACTCCAGTCGTGCCGAGCGTGGTCGACCCACTGCGCGACCTGATGACCGGCGTGGTGCAGAGTCAGGGTGGGACTGGCACGGCCGCCGCGATCGCCGGTCAACCGATCGCCGGCAAGACCGGCACCGCGGAGTTCGGTACCGATGTCCCACCCAAGACCCACGCCTGGTTCATCGGTTTCCGCAACGACCTCTCGTTCGCAGTCCTGGTCGAAGGCGGCGGTGTCGGTGGTCGTGTGGCTGCGCCCATCGCCCACTCGTTCCTGCTCGCCGCGCCCTGAGCATCGCGAACCGCCACCGCGGCGACTCCGGCGATCACGTCCAACCGATCGAATCGCACCGCTACGGTCGTGCTCGCTCGGATGGACGCCCC
>JBBQXR010000026.1:0-16979 GCA_038209455.1 Acidimicrobiia bacterium | reverse complement strand
CGCGAGGCTCGCGGGGTGATTGCAGATCTGCTTGAGCTTCGCGATGCCGGCGAAGACATGGAGCCGGCGACGCTTGTCGTCGGTGGCATCGGCGACTTCGCCGAGCATCGCGGCCGCGGTCGCTTCGTACAGCGCCACCTGCTCCGGGGTGAGCAGGCAGTCGTCGCGGACGACGATCCGTTCCGGGAGCTCGTCGACGAACCCCGGCTCGGTCTTTGTCCGCCGACAGATGAACGCCGCGACTCGTCGGCGGAGGTGGGCGAGGCGGGCATCGTTCTCGATCGGGTCGGCGGTGAGGCGGTACTGATCGGCGAACGCGGTACGCGAGCCGAGCAAGCCCGGGTTGGCGAACGTCATGATGCTCCACAGTTCGTCGAGATCGTTCTCGACGGGTGTGCCGGTGGCCGCGACGTGGTGGCGAGCCGTGAGCGCTCGCGCCGTCTTCGCCGTCGCAGTCATCGCGTTCTTGATCGCCTGCGCTTCGTCGAGGATCACCCGGTGCCACGAGATCTCGCTCAGGCGCTTGTCACGGCGCATCACGCCGTAGCTCGTCAGCACGATGTCGGCCGCCGCGGCGGTCGGGACTGGATCGCCACGCAGGCCACCGTGATGGACCGCGACTCGCAGGCTGGGCGTGAAACGCGCCGCCTCCCGTTCCCAGTTGCCGACCACCGACGTGGGTGCGACGACGAGCGTCGGACCCTCGTGGTCGTGCGCCACGAGGGCGAGGAGCATCGCGGTCTTCCCGAGGCCCATATCGTCGGCGAGGATCCCGCCGAGTTCGTTGCGTTCGAGCCACACCAGCCAGTCGAGCCCGTCGCGTTGGTAGTGGCGAAGCGGGACCTCGACCGCGTCGGGGACCGGCACGGTCTCGGCCCCGGCTGGGGTCCACTCGCCGACGAGCGCCTTGGCGATCCAGTTGGCCGGGTCGACCTCGATCTCGAGTTCGGTGTCCTCGTCGGTCTCGAGTTCGGCGGCGATCTCGAGCACCTCGGCTGCGTCGACCGGGCCGAGGGTGCGGACGAACGCGGCGATCCGTGCTCGCTCGCCGTCGGCGAGGTAGGTCCAGCGGCCGCCGATGGAGACGAGGTCCTGTTGCGCGGCGACGACCGAGGCGAGCTCGGCGTCGCTGAGCGGTCGGCCGTCGACCTGCACCTCACCCGTGAGGACGAGGCTGGCGACGTCGAGTCCGGCGGCGCGGCCCTGGACGCGCAGCCGGCGTGACGACGAGCGCTTG
The DNA here is from genome assembly GCA_038209455.1 of Acidimicrobiia bacterium. Classification (GTDB taxonomy): domain Bacteria; phylum Actinomycetota; class Acidimicrobiia; order IMCC26256; family JAENVU01; genus JAENVU01. The sequence goes on along the minus strand of JBBQXR010000026.1, from coordinate 15,742 downwards.
CGGCCCAGGCCCGCGGGCAACAGCACGGCGATGCCCGCAGCCTCGAGCCGGACCGACGACCGTTCGATGAGCTCCACGACGTCGGTCAGCTCAAGTTCCGTGGGCACGACGGCGTGGTCACGGAGGAGCGACCACGCCTTGGCTGCGGCTTCCCACTCACTGACGATCAGCGCGCGGACGGCGCCGGGGTCGGCACCGAGTTCCGTGGCGATCGGGTCGATGTTCTCGTCGGTCTTCGGGTCGAGCGCGATGGTCACCGCCGTCGCGCGACGCGCTTGGAGACACGGTGCCAGGACGAAGCCGTCGGGGGTGTCGTCGAGGCGGAGGACAAGGCGTGCCCCGGCGGCACGGCGCGCGATCACGCGGTCGGCCCAGGTGCGCATCGTCGGCGTCGGGGCGCGGCCTTCCAGTGGCTCGGGCATCGGGCCGACGACATCCAGCGCGAGGGAGTGGATGAGGAGGTCTCTGAGCTCCCCGGCTTCGGGGTGCACCGCGATGGCGTCGTCCGTGGCGGTGGCGAGCCGGATGGTCTCGGTGCGGTCGGGCGCCGCGACCCAGCCGGTCGCGATGTTGGGCACCGCGCCCGGGAGCACGTGGCCCTGATGGACGACACGAGCGGCGGCGACGAAGAGCTCGAGCAGCGTTCCGAACGCTGGGGTGACCGGCCACCCGGTTGCCAGGATGGCGCGGAAGATCGGCACCTCGTCGACCGCGACGCTCCAGCGCCGTTCGAAACCCGTCGGCGCAACCCAGAACGACTTGAAGATGGCGCGCGGCCGGGGTCCGAGGACGGGCGCCAGGTCCGCCGGCGGCTTGCGCATGATGTCGTCCGGTTCGGCCACGATCCACACCTGGCCGTCGTCGAGTCGTGCGTCCAGCACGATTCGGGAGTCGGTGGCCATCGCCCGGACCGTACCGGTCGCTACCGGCAAAGCCCCAGCCCGGGGAGCTAGCGCGTGATCCGCGTGCGGCCGGCGGTGGGACGACTCGTCGAGTGGAGGTCGGCGAGGTTCAGCTTCGCCCGGTCCGCGGCGAGGCGGCCGCTCGCCCACCCGGCTGCGTCGCGTCCTCCGCGCGGACGGGACTCCGCGAGCCGTCCGAACTGTTCCTGGACGGCGGTGTCGACGGCGAGCCCGCGTGCCGCGAGGACGGGGACCAGGCTCGTCCCGAGGTCCTGCTCCGCCTGGGCCGCGACGTGCGTGTTGATGTCACTCAACCGCTCGCCGACGCGGTGGGCGTACGCCAGGAGGAATGCGGAACGAAAGCCCGAACTGCGGGCGCGTGCCCCGGCGGCGGCAGTCACCGCCGAGGACTGCATCGCGGTCTGGGCCTGCACGAGGAGCGACGTGAAGAGGATTTCGGTCGCCGCGACATCCGGCGCGAATCCGATCACCGTCGACATCCCGTAGTCCGTGAGGCGGACGGCCCGGGCGCGCGAATGTTCGGCAACGATCTGGCACAAGAGCGACTTCGCGTCCGCGTACGGGTCGTCGACCGGGATGCGAACGGTGACCGGACCGTCCGCGGTGGCGGTGCGGGCGGAGAGCATCGCGGCATCGATCGAATACCGCGCCATGAGTTCCTGGGCCTTGGCCGTGAACGCCTCCGCTTCGGCCTCGAACTCGGTCGACTCGGCCTTGGCCAGGAGGGCACGGACGCGATCCAACATCGGGTCGTCGAGTGGAGTGTTGAGGTCGATCGGGGCGCCGCCGGGCGCCGACCCGGGCGGCGGGATCAGGATGGCCAGTGGCCGCAGCCGGGCAATGGCCCGCACCATGTCGATCAGGAGGCCGAGCATGGCGTCGTCGTCGGTGCGCCGCTCCGACCAGTGGACGATCCAATCCGCGTCGGCGCGGGTGGGCACTCCGAGTTCGGCCAGCTGGGCCGCCCAGCGCCGGTCGATCGACCCTGCGTCCCGCGTGCGGTGATCGTTGGCGATGAGCCCGAGCACCAACTTCGCTCCGGTTCCGTTCGTCGCCCGGCGCACCTGCCGGTGGAGTTCGGTGGGTTGCCAACCGTGCTTCCACACGGTCGGGGCCTGCCGGAGCAGCACGATCTGTGCCGCGCGGGCCACGAACTCGCGGCGCGCGACGAGGAGCTGGTCGAACCCGTGGAACTGGTCCATTCGGGGGCCGGTGGCGAAGGCGACGGACTCAAAGAGCTGTTCGACCTCGACTGCGGTGAGCGGCTGGAACCCCATCCGGCGAACGGTATCGGGCGGGTGTGACCATCGCATCGGCCGGCCGACCGGGGACCGATCCCGCCATCCGGTCAACGCCAGGCGGTCACCGGACGGGCGAGCTGTCGGGCGAGCCGGAACGCGTCGTGCTCGGGTCCGATGCAGAAGCGTGGGATCGCGAACTGGTCGGTGCCGGCGATTGCACGTCCGAACGAGAAGGTGAATGCAGCGCGATACCCCGCGCTCGCGGCGTCCCGTTCGACGTCGAGGTCGTAGTGCCCGGACGGATACGCGAGGAGGTCGGTCGTCGCGCCGACGATGGATTCCAGCCGCGTGCGTGAGTCGGCGAGTTCCCGCCGCCGGACGCCTTCGTCCACGTCGGGGAGTGAGACGTGGGTACACGTATGTGAGCCCACCGTGATCAGCCCGCTCTCCACCGCCGTCGCCAGTTCCGGCGCCGTGAGGGTCCGCCTCGCGCCGGGCCAGAACGGTGGGTCGACCCCGAGGACATCGGCGACGACGAAGACGGTGGCCGGGACGTGCAGCGATTCGAGGATCGGTACGGCATGGTCTCGGACACCGAGGAGCGCATCGTCGAACGTGACCGCGACGAGTCCGTCGAGGGACCGACCGGCGAGGAGGCGATCGACGATCTCCCCAAGCGGCACGATGGTGAGCCCCCAGTGCGTGATCCATTCGAGGTGGGAGCGAAATCGGTCGGGAGTGACGTAATAGTCGGTGCGGTTGGCAGGATCGGTGCCGACGTCGTGGTAGCAGAGCACGGCGGCGCCGAGGCCCTTGGTCGGTAGCCGACGTCCGGTGCGCGTGAGCAACGCACTCGGGATTCCGCGACCCTTCTCGATCAGATTCCGCGCGTCGGCCACGCCACGAGGATACGGCGCGGTCGTCGCCGCCCGACCGACCGCCGATGCCGGGACCGGCGCCGGTTCTCGGCCAGGATGCGCCAGTGGTCGTCGTCCTGTTACCGCCGTCCGAAGGCAAGGCGGCGGGTGGGGGACCACCGGGCTGGAACCCGGCGGCGGGGCGATTCCCCGAACTCGCGCCCCGCCGAATCCGGGTCGTCAATGCGCTCAAACGGGCGCGCGGTGGCAACGCCCGGATCCTCGGGGCGACGGGTGCGCTGCTCGACGGCGCGCGCGCGGCGAACCGGGCGCTGCTCGACGCGCCGACGTTGCCGGCGTGGCAACGTTTCACCGGTGTGGTCTGGGAGCACCTGGAGCCTGCGGCGCTCGGTGCGCGCGGGCTCCGGCGTGCACACGACGACGTGATCGTGGTCTCGGCGTTGACCGGCCTCTCGGCCTGGGACGACCCGGTCCCCGACTTCCGGCTCAAGCTCTCGGCGTCGCTGCCACCGATGGGTCGGCTCGCCGGGTTCTGGCGTCAGCACCTCTCATCCGTGTTGAACGACCACCTCGAGGGTCGGGTGGTCGTCGACCTCCTGCCGAACGAGCATCGTGACGCGTGGACACCCGAGCCCACCCGCTACACGTTGGTGCGCCCGGTGTTGGCGACACGGGACGGCAAGCCCGCGGGTCACGCGGGCAAAGCGACGAAGGGCCGCCTGGCGCGCGCGCTGTTGCATTCGGGTGATGCCGAGCGCACCCTCGCCGAGTTCGATCCGGGGGTGCTCGTCCTCAGCGTGGAGTGACCGCTGCGATCGACCCGATGGCGTGATCCACCGCGGTGGTCAGGCGCGTTCTGCCGACGACGCGGCGCGGCGGGCGCCTTCGGACTCGCGTACGGCGCCGAACGGGTCGCTCGTCTCGGCGGCGTCCTTGGCGCGCCGCTGCTTCGCGACGATCATGACGGTTGCGACGACGATGCCGAGGACGACGACGATCCCGGTCGTGCGCCGCGCCGTCCGGCTCCCGCGACGGTGCAGGGCGGAACGGTGTGCGGGAGGCGCCACGAGGCCCTTGCGTCGGGCCCGGCGTCCGCTCTGTTTCGCGGCGCGGATCCGACGACCCACTGCCTGCTCGAGCTCGGCGGGGACGTGGTCGAGGCGATGCCCGAGGTCACTAAGGGTCGGAACTCCGAGGTCACTCAGGGTCGGAACGTCGACGGAGCGGGCATGGTCGACGACCTTGGACGCCCGTCGTTGTGCCCGCTCGAGGGCGCGCCGACCGTCGGCCGTGGTCTTCTCTACGTCAATCGTCATCCGCGTAGCGTGCCCGCCCCGATCACGCGCCAAACGTCGCCGCTGCCACCACGCTCAGCGTCCGATTGCATGGCAAGGCGCGGCTTTCGCACGTGAATGAGCGGTTTGGTGCCCCAATCTTGGGTATTCGAATTCCAGGTCGAACGACCTATGTGCCGATACTTGGAGCGGGACGGAGACAGGGTGCACCCGCGCGTGCACGGCCTGTGGGCTCGGTTCGTCCCTGATCGTCACTGTCTGAGGGAGCCCCAATGAACCGAGTCATTCCTGTACGTCGCCGTGCGCCTGCGGACCATCCGAATCCGGCGAGGCCGGCCGTGAGGTGGTCTCGCTGGGTGGCCGTCGGAGCCGTCGGACTCGTCGTCGCCGCCGGCTGCGCACCCAAGAACTCGATCGGATCCGTCCCGACCCATTCCGTCATGGGGCCGGAGGTTGCGCTTCGCGCCGGCCTGAGCGCTGGACCCGAGTTGCTCTGGGAGAGCGACGCCGAGCAGAACGCGGACCTGGCGGGGATCCAGAACTCCGGTGCGCGCTGGATCAGCATCGACATCGACTGGAACAGCATCCAGGGCGATGGGCCGACCAGTTTTCGCTGGGATCGCGCCACCGACCGCGTGGTGGTGAACGCGAAGGCGCACGGTCTGTCGATCCTGGGCATGGCCGCGTACAGCCCGCCGTGGGCGCGCACCGCCGGGTGTTTGCCGGGTCAGGCGCACTGCCTCCCGGCCAACGCCGACGATTACGGTCGTTTCCTCACCGCCGCGGCCGCCCGGTACGGCAGCCGGTCGACCAACCCGTTGCTGCGGAACACGATCACCACCTGGCAGCTCTGGAACGAGCCGAACCACCAGGAGTTCGCGCAGCCGAAGCCGAATCCCGATCTGTACGCCGCGATGGTGAAGTCGGCGTACGCGGGGATCAAGGCGGTCGATCCGTCGGCCACGGTCATCACGGGTGGTACCGCGCCGGCACCCGATGCGGCGGACGGTACCGATTACACGCCGGTGACCTGGTTGCGTGACCTGTACGCCCGAGGTGCGGGCGGCAGCTTCGACGCGGTGGCCCACCATCCGTACGCCTTCCCGGTGAACCCGCTCGACCCGCACCCGTGGAACGCGTACACGCAGACGCTCGTCCTCCACGACGTGATGGCCGCGAACGGCGATGGCGCCAAGAAGATCTGGGGCACCGAGATGGGGGCGCCGACCGGTTCGGCATCCGACGTCCTCTCGGAGTCCCAGCAGGCGCAGTGGGTGCACGACTACTACCTCGGTTGGAACACCAGCTTCCGCAGTTTCACCGGTCCGCTGATCTGGATGGAACTCCGCGACTCGGGGACCAACGTCGGGGACAAGTGGCAGAACCTCGGTCTGCAACATCGAGACCGGGCGCCGAAGCCTGCGTACAGCGCGTTCCAGGCGGTCATGCGGAACGGCGTCTGAGCCCGGTCGCCCCCGGGCCCGCAGGCCCGGGGCGACCGCCTCACCGGATCATCACGAATCTTTCATCGACTGCTCACGAACCCACCGCTAGGTTGCGTGCCGACATGGTGCTTCGGGGGAAGGTCGAGCCGTGAGAATCAGGCAACTGCGAGTCGGGGTCATGTTCGCAACGGTGGCGTTGCTGTCGACCGGGTGCGTCGCGCTCGCTCACGCGCCGAGTGGTGGTGGGACCACGTCGGTGTCCTCGTACACCATCGGTCCGTTGAACCTCGCGGCGATGGGCCAGCCCGGGTCCGAGAGTGAGACCACCCAAGCCAATGTCGCCCGCCCGGCCGGTTCGTTCGGCATCACGAGCATGGACTTCGACCTCGTCGACGCGTCGGGGAACCCGATCCCGCGCGACATGGCCCACCTCCATCACGTGTTGTTGATGGACGCAGCCCACACCGACGTGTTGTGTCCGGGCCGCGAGGAACGGTTCTCGGGTGCCGGCGCGGAGCGCACACCGCTGCGACTCCCGAACCCCTACGCGTACCTGGTCGGCGCGAACGACCGGTGGGACTCGCTCTGGCACGTGATGAACCTCTCGGACATGCCGATGCAGGTGTACATCAAGTACACGGTCGGCTACGAGACCGGCGCGAACGCGTCCAACACCCGCAACGTCGTGCCGTACTTCGCCGACGTCACCGGTTGCGGTGGGTCGGTCTTCAACGTCCCCGGCGACGGTGGGATGGGGAGCATGTACAGCAAGGCGCGTACGTGGACGGCGCCGACCGACGGGGTCATGGTGTACGCCGGCGGTCACCTCCACGGCGGCGGTGTCGACCTGACGTTGCGCGACAACTTCAGCGGTGCGAACTGCGTCATGACCGCCCGCTACGACCCGTCGATGAGCATGATGGGGATGATGGACTTCCCGAAGTCGATCGATCCGTGCCCGGCCCACAACCTGGTGATCAAGGGCAAGACGTATTCACTGACGGCGCGCTACGACAACTCCCAACCACTGACCGACGTCATGGGAATCGCCATCGCCTACGTCTGGCCCGGTACCCAGTAGTTCGTCCCCGCGGGCCCGATCACCGGCGGCCGGAGAGAATCGCCTCGGCGCTGCGTCGACCCGAGAAGAGGGCGCCCTGGATCGACGGGGTGTCGCGGTGGTCCCCGCACACGAGTACTCCGGCGCGCGCTGCGACCGACTGCCTGGGTCGGAACGGCGGGCGCGACTCCGGCTGACCGTGGGCGATCACGTCGGTCCGGAGGTGTTCCCACCGGTCGGCGCCGGCACCGAACCACGCGCGCATCTGGTCTCGTACCGCAGCCGTCAGCTCGGGGTCGCGTCCGCCACCGGGACATGCACACGCGATCAAGGATCGCCCGGCCGGCGCGTACTCGGGTGCCACGTTGCTCATCACCGCGAGATTGAGTGCCGGTCCCGAGTCCATGCCGTCGAGCACGACGAGCTTCTCCGCGACCGGTGCCTCGTCGGCGGCGAACCACACACACGAGACCGACCGGGATCCGACGGGCGGCAGGCCGAGGAGCGCGACCGCGGCCGGACCCTCGGTCGCGATGATCACGTGCCCGGCGCGTACGACCCGTCCGTCTTTGGTCGTCACGGTGCCGTCGCCGATCGTGACGATGGGGACGTCGAACGCGATGGTGCCGTCGGCGAGGTGCGCCGCAAGTTGGTCCGGGATGGCTTGCATGCCGCGGGCCGGGACCGCGGAGTCGCCCACGGCCAGGCACCGCAGCACGACCTCGAACATGCGCCGACTCGTCGTCAGCGCCGGGTCGAGTTGGATGCCCCCGAAGAGCGGTCGGAAGAAGCGGTCGATCATGGCGGGGCTGAACCCTTCGGCGCGCAAGGCATCGAGGGTCGTGCCGTCCGGTTGCCGGAGCAGCGTGCGCGGATCGGCCCGGCGGAGTCGGAGGAGCAGGCGCGCAAGTCGTGCCTTGTCGGCCACCGATCCCACCGGCGCGAAGGCCGACGAGAGCATCGCCCGAGGCATCCGGATCGGGTCGCCGACCGCGTGGAACCGGTCGCCGGCGCGGACGAGCGCGCCGGGGTCGAACGGGCGGAGGTCCAAGGCCGCGAGATCCAACTGGCGCGCCAACTCGGGATACGCCGTGAGCGCGACCTGGAACCCGCGGTCGAGTCGGAATCCGTCGACAGTGTCGGTCCGGACCCGCCCGCCGACGCCGTCGGTCGCCTCCAACACGAGGACCTCCCGACCCGCGTCGCTCAGGGTCCGGGCGGCCGCCAGCCCGGCGAGTCCGGCGCCCACGATGACAATGTCAGTGCGTTCGGGAAGTTCCATCGCCCCGCAAACCTACCGACGGACGACGCCGCGCCCGAGCGGAGCTTGCGGAGCGAGCAGCCCAGGAGCGAGACCCACGTCGGGCGTGACGGTCAGGACGCCGAGCGTATGGGCCGAAGTACTGCCATCCGGACGGCAGTGCGGCTCCGTACCATCGGCGGGTGTCGAGGTTGGCGCGACGACGAGGGCCGGACGAGAGGTGGCACACGATGACGGTGGTGGCGGACGCGATCGATCGCGGACTCGAGCTCGCGATTGCACCGAGCTTCACGCGCATCGGATACGACGTCCGCTCGCGCCTCTTCCACTGGGTGCCGGTGGGAGGCACCGACCTCACCGGCCGCGTAGTCGTGATGAGTGGTGCAACGTCGGGTCTCGGCCGGGCGGCAGCCGCGATGCTCGTCGGCGCCGGTGCGACGGTCGAGGTGATCGCCCGCGATGCCGGTCGGGCGGCACGCACGTGTGACGAACTCAATGCCGGACCCGGTTCCGGATCCGCGGCCTTCGTGATCGCTGACACCGGCGACCTCGTCGCGGTCCGGTCCGCCGCCGCCGAACTCACGGCGCGGCACCACGCCATCGACGTCCTGATCCACAACGCCGGATCGCTCGACGAACATCGGGGGCTGTCGCCCCAGGGCATCGAAGGCACGGTGGCCAGCCAGGTGGTGGGACCGTTCCTGCTCACCGGGCTGCTGCTCGACGCGTTGCGCGCCGCGGCGCCCTCACGCGTGCTCTGGATGTCGTCGGGCGGGATGTACTCACAACCGCTCTCGGTTGCGGACCTCGAGATGAGCCCCGCCGATTACGACGGCACCACCGCCTACGCACGGGCCAAGCGGGCCCAGGTGACGCTGGCGCAACTCTGGGCGGACCGCCTTGCTCCGGACCGGATCGTGGTGCATGCGATGCATCCCGGATGGGCCGACACCCCCGGGGTCCGCGCGTCGCTCCCCACCTTCCGCCGCGTCCTCGGTCCGTTGCTCCGCCGCCCCGACCAGGGTGCCGACACCTTGGCCTGGCTTGCGTCCGACGACGGCGAGCCACTGCGCACGACCGGTGAGTTCTGGCTCGACCGGAGACCGAGGAGCATTCACCGCCTCCCGTCCACGCGCCGGTCCGATACCCCGGAGGAACGCCGCCGACTGTGGAGTTGGTGCGTGGATCGTTCGGGGTTCGACCCCGACGCCGCGGTGCGACCGCCGCCGTCCTGATCGTGTGCGACCGCCGAGGTCAGGAGGTGCGTCGGGCGTAGCTCAGGCCGTATACGAGCCGCCGCAACGCGAGGATCTCGTCACCTTCGGGGATCTCCACGCCCGGGACGACGTTCGTGGGGTCGAAGATCACGGGTTCGGCGTCCGGCTCGATCGCGGTGATGTCGAGCCGCCCGGCGACGAGCGTCGGACGCTCGGGCCATATCGCGGTCGGGTCGTCGAGCGGATCGTCCGCCGCGCCGAGGTGGACGACGAGGTCGAAACTTGCGGGGCCGGAGTCGAGCCGGCGCGTGAGTTCGGTGCGGAGCTGGTCGGGCCCGACCGTCGCGGGATCATCAGCGGCCCGGACACCGTCGACCGGGACCCAGGTGTACCGGATCGGCTGGCGGTGACCGTCGGCAGCGCCGAGCAGGAAAGTGTGCAGACTGTTGTACGCGATCGTGGCGTAGCTCGCGGGCACGGTCGCGGTGAGCGCAGCCTCGATGGCAGGCCCGGCCTCGGGATGCGCGTCGAGGAACGCGCCGATCCGGGCGGGATCCGGCGCGCCCGTCTCGGGATCGGGAGCCCGGGCCAGGATCAGCTCGACGAACGCCGCGCCGTCGCGGACCAGGAATGCAGGCGAGCTGACCGACACGAGGTCGTGGACTCCGGGGTCCGTCCGCAGCTTCACGGCGAGGCCGCGCCCGCTCGGGATCGCGTCGGACACGCCGGGGTCGCCGCCGGGATGGGAGAACCGCACGAGGGCAGGAGTCCTACCGTCCACGAGGTGCGCGGCAGTCGTCAGACCTGCGAGCGCGCCGCTCGCTCGGAACGTCCCCGAGGCGACGAGACCCTTTGCGTGCAGCGCCCGCGAGGATGGCGAGCTGTTCGGCGCCATGCGTAGGAGGTCATGAATCAGTTGCGCGGTGGCAGCCAGGTCGTCGGGCACGTTCGGACCCTACCGAGCACCGGCCGACCCCGCGCCGTCGTCACCGCGTCGAGCGTCATAAGGTCGATCGCATGAGCGACATCAACTTCTTCTCCGCCGCGGCCCAGGTTGCGGCCCTCGAGGCCCTCGACGTCGAGGGGATGAAACTGTTGTTCCGCGTCGAGTGCAGCGGCGAGGACTTCTACTTCGCGCTCGCCGACCGCGTGGACAACGCCGAGACGGCCGACCTTCTGCGCAAGAACGGTCGCGAAGAGGTGGGTCACGCGCGACGACTCCAACGTGCGATCGCGCTCAAGGTCGGTGGTGACTTCGCGCCGTCGGACGAGATGCTGACGCGGTTCGCGATCCCGTTGCCCGATCACATCGACGCGGGCCTGTTCCCGGCGATCGTCCAGGCCGAACTCGATGGCGACGCCGGTTACCAGAAATGGGCGGACGCCGAGTCGGATCCCGAGGTCGCCAAGCTGCTCCGGCAGAACGGGCGCGAGGAGACGCTCCACGGCGAACGCGTGCGCCGCGTCGCGGACCTGCTGGCCAGCTGAGTCGCGGCACGGGGCCTGCGGTCCGGAACGGCGCGTGGGTCTGGAAGACTTGCCTGCGTGCGCGTGCCGGTCCCAACCCTCCAACCAGTAGCACGCGTGATCGGTTCCGCCTCTGGTGTGGCGCTTGCACCCGCCCGCATGCTGATGCGCAACGCAGCCCGGTCCGCGCTGGCGGGGCAATCCACGGGCGCGCCGGAACTGGAGTTCGCGACCGTTGACGATGCCGGGCTGTTCGGCCCGGGGTCGGTCACGTGGCGTGTGCACGCCGACCGCTCGATGCTCATCGGTGGCGTGCGGGCGCTCTTGCTCCAGGTGCTCCATCCCCTGGCGATGGCCGGGGTGGCCCAACACTCCGCCTACCGCGACGACCCGCTCGGCCGCCTCGCGCGCACGGGTCGGTTCGTCGCCGCCACCACGTACGGCACGACGCCCGAAGCGGAACGCGCGATAGCGATGGTGCGCGCCGTCCACCGCCGCGTGCGGGGCACCGCCGCCGACGGCCGACCGTACGACGCGAGCGACCCGGTCCTGCTCGCGTGGGTCCACAACGTCGAGGTCGACTCCTTCCTCACCGCGTACCGCCGGTACGGCCCGGGCCTCGACGATGCCGACGCGGACCGGTACGTCGCCGAGATGGCCGTGCTCGGTCGTCGGCTCGGCGCGACCGATGTTCCCGAGACCGCGGCGGGACTCTCGGCGTGGATCGTCGGAGCGCCGGATCTGGCGATGACCGCCGACGCGCGTGAGGCCGTGCGGTTCCTCGTGTTGCCGTCGCTGCCCGCGCGCATGTTGCCCGTCTACGGCGTCATCGTCGCGGCGGCAGCCGATCTCCTCCCGATCGGCCATCGGCTCACGCTCGGGCTGTGGCCGGTCCCGCTCGCGGACCCGCTGGTGGTCCGGCCCGCGGCCTCGGCGCTCCTTGCGCTCCTCGGTTGGGCGCTCGGCGCGCCACCGCTGCCCGTCGGTCATTCGTAGGCGTTGCGCGCCCCCGCGCGTGGACGGTGGGAACGGAGGTCGGTCATGCTGTGCGACCGCCGATCCCGGCGATCGCCCGACGACGAGGACTCCTGATGCCCGACGCTCTGATCATCGACGCCTGCCGCACCCCCCGAGGGATCGGCAAGCAGGGCAAGGGCGCCCTGTCGCACCTGCACCCGCAGCACCTCGGTCGCACCGTGCTCGAAGCCCTGGTGGCGCGCACCGGCGTCGACACCGCCGACGTGGACGACGTCGTGTGGGGGACGAGTTCGCAGGTCGGTCAGCAGAGCGGTGACCTCGGCCGCATGACGGCCCTCGACGCCGGCTTCGACATCCGGGCCAGCGGCGTGACCCTGGACCGGTTCTGTGGCTCCGGGATCACCGCCAACAACATCGCAGCGAATGCGATCATGGCCGGGATGGAGGACCTCGTCGTCGGCGGCGGGACCGAGATGATGTCGCTGCCGAAGAAGGGCCTGATGCCGATGGGCTCGGGGAACGCCCACCTCCAGGAGATCCACCCCCAGTCGCACCAGGGTGTGTGTGCCGACGCGATCGCGTCGATGGAGGGCATCCCACGCGAGGCGCTCGACGCCTTGGCCGCCGAGTCCCAGGCCCGCGCGGATCGCGCCATCAAGGAGGGGCGCTTCGAGAAGAGTCTCATCCCCGTGCTCAACCTCGACGGCACCGTGGCGCTCGACCATGAGGAGTTCCCGCGGCCGCAGACGACCGTCGAGTCGTTGGCTGCTCTCGCACCGAGCTTTCCCGCCATCGCCGACTACCGGCACGAGGACAACCCGACCTTCCGCGAGTTGATCAACCAGAAGTACCCGGACCTCGAGATCCAGCACGTGCACCACGCCGGGAACTCGAGCGGCGTGGTCGACGGCGCGGGCGCGGTTCTCATGGCGAGCGCGGACTACGCGAAGGCCCACGGTCTTCGGGCGCGGGCCCGGGTGGTGGCGACGTCCAACCTCGGCGACGACCCCACGTTGATGCTGAACGCGCCGGTGCCCGCCGCGCGCAAGGTCTTGGCGCGGGCCGGGCTGACGCTCGACGACATCGACCTGTTCGAGATCAACGAAGCCTTCGCCGTGGTCGCCGAGAAGTTCATGCGTGATCTCGATCTCGACCGCGACAAGGTCAACGTCAACGGCGGCGCGATGGCGCTCGGCCACCCCATCGGCGCCACCGGTGCGATCCTGATCGGCACGATCCTCGACGAGTTGGAGCGCACCGACGGCCAGTTCGGTCTGGTCACCATGTGTGCGGGCGGCGGCATGGCCCCCGCGATCATCATCGAGCGCGTCTGACGGAACGCGGAGGCGTCACTCGAAGCGCAGGCACCCGTCGTCGAGATCCACGGCGGGGAGCATGTCCTTCTCGGTCCAGTAGTCCTGGGTGTGTTCCCATTCGGGCTTGTCGCCGCGCTTGGGCATCAGGTGCATCGAGCGGTTCAGGTATCCGGGGTTGAAGTTCTCCGGGTCCATCCAGGGACCGATCGGCATGTCGGCGTCCTCCGGACGCAACGCCGGGGTCACGCGTTCGGAGCCGAGCTCGTCCATGTGCTCCAGCATCCGGCACACGAAGTCGCAGATCAGTTCCACGCGCAGGGTCCAGCTGGCCCGGAAGTAGCCGAACACCCAGAGCAGGTTCGGCACGCCGGTGAACATCATCCCGCGGTACGTCACCGTGTCGGCGAAGTCGACTGACCGACCGTCGACGGTGAACGCGATGTCGCCGAGGACGCTCAGGTTGAACCCGGTGGCCGTGACGATGATGTCGGCCTCGAGCTCGCGTCCCGACGCGAGGCGGATGCCCCGTTCGGTGAACGTCTCGATCTCGTCGGTGACCATGCTCGCCTGGCCGGACGAGATGCCGGCGAAGAGGTCACCGTCGGGCACGAAGGCGACGCGTTGCTGCCACGGTCGGTACTTCGGCGTGAAGTGGGTGGCGACGTCGTAGCCCTCGGGGAGTCGAGACTGCACCTCGGCGATCAACGCCTCCTTCACGAAGGCGGGCTCGTCGGCGGCCAGGTGTGTGAGCAGGTTCTGGTCGTGCAGGATCTTGCGGCGCACGATCTCGTGGATCCAGGACTCGTCGATCTCGAGTTCGCGCAGGGTATCGGCGAGCTCGTTGGTGTTCGCACCGCTCCAGAAATACGTCGGGGACCGCTGGAGCACGGTGACGTGCGCGCAGTCGGCGGCGATGGCAGGGACCACGGTCGCCGTCGTCGCGCCGGAGCCGATGACGATGACGTGCTTCCCGGTGGAGTCGAGGTCGTCGGGCCAGGTCTGCGGATGCACGATCCGCCCTTCGTAGCGCTCCATCCCGGGCCAGTCGGGCGTGTAGCCCTCGGCGTGGCGGTAGTAGCCCTGGCACATCCACAGGAAGTTGGTCGTGAAGTGCACGGTCTCGCCGGTGCCGGTGTTGGTCACCTCCAGCGTCCAGCGGTTGGTGGCGCTCGACCAACTCGCGTTCGCGATCCGGTGCCGGTACCGGATGTGTCGTGCGAGGTCGTGCTCGTCGACGACCTCGTTCATGTACTTGAGGATCTCGGCGCCACTCGCGATCGGCGGTCCGGTCCAGGGCTTGAAGCGATACCCGAACGTGTAGAGGTCGCTGTCCGAGCGGATGCCGGGGTAGCGGTGCATCAACCAGGTACCGCCGAAACTCTCGAGCGCCTCGAGCACGACGAAGCTCGTTCCGGGGCGCTGCTCGCCGAGGTGGACCGCCGCGCCGACTCCGGAGATGCCGGCGCCGACGACGATCACGTCGAAGTGTTCGGTCGTCAGGGCGGTCGGTTGCGACGCGGTCTGCACCATGGCAACTCCTCTCGAGAGGAGCGCAGCTTCGCGTGTCGCGTGTGGCGCGTTCGCTGCCTGTGCCTCGAGTCACCGGTGGGACCAAAGACTCTTCCCTCCGGGTCGAGGGAAGCGCCGACGGCGTCATCGTGACGGCTCCGGTCCCCGTCCCACGCTCACTTTGCCGTTCGCACCACGCCGTCAGATAGCCTCAGCGCGCCCGGCGTGGGACCGGACCGATCGACGACGAGGGGAGCGAGAACGTGGCGCAGTATCTGCCGATCCTCGCAATGGTCGTGCTGGTGATCCTGTTCGTCATGCTGAGCTTCGTCGCCTCGATCCTGCTCGGGGTCAAACGGCCGACGAAAGCCAAGACCGCCCCGTACGAGTGCGGCATCGTGCCGGAGCAGGAACCGGTCGAACGGTTCCCGGTCAAGTTCTATCTGGTCGCCTTGACCTTCATCGTCCTTGATGTCGAGATCATCTTCCTCTATCCCTTCTCGACGATCTTCCGGTCCCTCGGCGGTTACGGGATCGCGATGATGGGAATCTTCCTGCTCGTCCTGATCATCCCTTTCGCGTACCTCCTCAGCGTCGGAGCCCTCGCGTGGGGCCCGGTGAGCCAGATCGCCGACCGCGTGGTCCGACCCGTCCTGCGCGCTGCCGGAATGCCCGAAGGCGTTGCAAAACGCCCGGAAGGCCCCGGATCCGATCGCACCGGGGCCGACCAAGAGGAAGAGGCGGCGTAGTCCGATGGGTCTCGACGCAGTTCCCTACAACTTCCTGACCGCCCGGCTCGAGGACATCGTCCGGTGGGCCCGCCGCAACTCGGTCATGCCGGCCACGTTCGGTCTCGCATGCTGCGCGATCGAGATGATGGCGACCGGTGCCGCCCATTACGACCTCGCCCGGTTCGGCATGGAGACCTTCCGGGCCAGCCCGCGTCAGGCCGACCTCATGATCGTGGCGGGTCGGGTCAGTCAGAAGATGGCGCCGGTGCTCCGCCAGGTCTACGACCAGATGGTCGAACCGAAGTGGGTCATCTCGATGGGCGTCTGCGCCAGCAGCGGTGGCATGTTCAACAACTACGCGATCGTGCAGGGTGTCGACCAGATCGTCCCCGTCGACGTGTACGTCCCCGGATGTCCGCCC
>JBBQXR010000025.1:0-17109 GCA_038209455.1 Acidimicrobiia bacterium | reverse complement strand
CGGCGGATCGGGATTCGTCGGCATCCTGACGATGGCGGGGTTGGCCGTCTGTCTCGCGGTCTGTTCCGAAGCGGATGCGTTCGTCGCGGCGGCGCTCGGTCAGTTCTCGCCGACGGCCCGGCTCACGTTCATGGTCGTCGGTCCGATGGTCGATCTGAAGCTCGTCGCCATGCAGACCGGTGCGTTCGGACGGAGCTTCGCGATGCGGTTCGCTCCGCTCACGCTCGCGGCGTGTATCGGATCCGCGGTGCTCGTCGGCTGGTGGCTCCTGTGAACCCGATCAACCGTGGACTCGTCGTTGCCGCGGTCGGTGGCATTGCCCTGCAACTCGGTCTGACCGATGGGATGCTGCACTTCCTCCGGCCGGGGATGCGCCCGTACCTCGTGAGCGCGGGCGCGATCCTGCTCGCACTCGGTCTGCTCGTGGCCGCCGGCGGGTGGCGCAGTCAGGCTCGGGGCGACGCGGACGCGGACGCGGACCACGATCACGACCATTCGCACTCGATGCGGGTTCCCTGGTTGCTGTTGATCCCGGTCGTGGTGGGTGTTCTCGCCCCGTCGGCGCTCGACTCGTACTCGGTAGCTCGGGCGACGCCGTACCAGCAACGCCAATATCCGCTGGCGTCGTTCAATGTGGAGCAGTACCTCCGCGCCCAGGCGATCGCGGGCGGTGAGCCGGATCTACCCCTTTCGGATTATCTCGGTACGTCACGGGTGCACTCGAACGTGCGCTATCTCGCTACCCACAACGTGCGGGTCCTCGGTTTCGTCACGCCGGACGACCAGCGGCGGCCGCATCGATTTCTGCTCACCCGGTTCCGTATCAGTTGTTGCGCGGCGGATGCCGTCCCGCTCCAGCTCTCGGTCGTTGTCCCGAATCGTGTCCGGATCCCGGCTCGGAACCATTGGGTCGAAGTCGTGATTCGGCTTGCGCTCCCGGTCACCAGGGCGGTGTGGCCGACGGTCGATGCCAGTGCAGTGCGCTCCGTCGACAAACCGTCGAAGCCCTACGACTACATGTAGCGACCTCCGCACCGCGGCGAATCCAAAATCAGAGTCCCCTCCCGCTGCGCGCTGGAGCCCTGCGCGCTCGATCGAGGGGGAACCATGCGGAAGATGCTCGTCGTCACCGGTGTCGGATTGGCGCTCGTCGTCCAATCTCTGGGCGCGACGCCCGCGCTCGCGGCCCGTGCGAAGAGCAAGAATCCACTCGACGGCGTCACGGTTCCCGACGCCTTCACGGCGCTCGTCGTGCACCCGATCAGCGATCCCACGTTCCCGTACCGGGGGACCGACGGGAAGTTTCACGTCGTCTACGACCTCCAGCTCACCAACGCGTCACGGACGACGGCCACGCTCGACCGGGTCGACATCGTGGACGCCCATCACCCGCGCCGGGTCGTCGGTTCCATCGCCGGCAAGCAACTCGTCGACCCCACGTGTGGTCAGGGGGACTGCAACCGACTGCGCGTGTTCCCGTCGGCACCGGCGGCCGACACCACGATCGGTCCGAACGAGTCACGGGCCCTCTTCGTAGACCTCACGTTCACCGCACTGAAGCATGCGCCGAAGGCGGTGCTGCACCGGATCATCGCAGAGGGTGCCGACAAACCCGGCGCGAAAACTGCGGTTTCGGTCAACTACCTGGCGGCCCCGTTCGACATTTCTTCAGGAACCCCGCGGGTGATCGATCCGCCGCTGCGGGGGAAGAACTGGGTGGCCCTGAACGCCACCGGCGAGATCGGCTGGCCGCATCGCACGTCGTTGAACACGACGAACGGCGAGCTGCTGAACACGCAGCGGTTCGCCATCGACTGGAAGCGCACCTCTGATGCAGGGTCGTTCTCTACCGGCGACCGCACCAAGAACGAGAGCTACGCCGACTACGGAGAAAAGATCTACGCGGTGGCCAACGGCACCGTGGTGTCGACCCTGAACACGCAAGACGCGAATGCGCCAGGGGTGCTTCCGGCGAGTGACCCGACGTTGGCCGCAAAGATCACGCTCGAGAACGTCGACGGGAACAACATCATCCTGAACATCGGTGGCGGCATCTACGCGATGTACGCGCACCTCATCAAGGGGTCACTGCTGGTCAAGCCGGGCGACAAGGTCAAGCAGGGCCAGGTGATCGCGAGGCTCGGTAACACCGGGAACTCCAACGCTTCGCACCTCCACTTCCAGCTCCAGACCCGTCCGTCGATTCTCGCCGGTGACGGCGTTCCGTACGAGCTCAGCCGGTTCCGGTACCGCGGGGTGGTCGTACGCTCGGTGATGGACGCGGCCGACGACTACTTGAGTGGCAACTTCCTCCAGGGTGCACCCAAGTAGGGTGAGGCCCGGAAGGACGAACTGCCGATGGTGCTGAGCATCATCGACTTCCCGAAGAAGTAGACGGTCCGACCCGGTTCAGCCGGCCTTGGCCTCGGAGCGGGGTCCCCGTTCGTAGACCCCGCTCATCAGTGGGCTCGAGAGAATGAAGTCGGCCGTGGCGCGGTTGCACGCGATCGGGCAATCGTAGACCACGGCGATGCGCAGGAGCGCCTTCACGTCGACGTCGTGTGGCTGGGACTCGAGCGGATCCCAGAAGAAGACGACACAGTCGAGTCGTCCCTCGGCGATGCCCGCGCCCACCTGCTGGTCACCGCCGTACGGACCGCTCAGGAATCGGGTGACCGGCAACCCGAGTGCTTCGGACACGAGGAGGCCGGTGGTGCCGGTCGCGTACAACTCGTGGTCGGCAAGCGTGCCGCGGTTCGCAAGCGCCCACTCCAACATGTCCGGCTTGCGGTTGTCGTGCGCGATCAGCGCGAGGCGCTTCCGGGGTCGCGTCGTGAACGTGGCGTACGGGATCGTCGTCATGCTCACGAGCGTACGAGTGACGCCGTCGCGGATCACCCACGTTCGCGTGCTGTTCGCACACTCGTCACGCGCTCGTCGCGTGCGGCGTGTCAGGCGTCACGGACGAGCGGCTCGAGTGCGGTGATGTAGTCGACGAGACACGACGCGATCTCGAACGCGAGGCCGGGTTCGCCGAGGTCGGGATCGAGCCAGAGCTCGGAGATGCGCCGCCAGTTCTCGGCGCGGCCGAGGAACGGGGCAACCTCGGCGCCCTTGCCGATCTCCTTGCGCCACCGCTTCTCGTGACTGACCAGCCGCGCGATCACCGCCTCGTTGTCCGCCACCTTCGGGTACTCGGAGTGGAACCCGACCTCGAGTGCGAGCGTGCGCGCCGCGGGGACGTCTCGGGCACCGACGACCTGTGCTTCGTAGTGCTCCTTGGTCGGCTTCTCGGTTCCGAACCACACCTTGATCCCGTAGCGATGCGCGCGCAGGTGCAGCGTGCCGAGATCGGGCGGGAGGATCCCGCGCAGCGCGTCGCCCACGTCCTCGAAGAGCATCGACTCCATAGGGCACAGCATGCCCGCCTGAAGGCCCAGGATGCCCGGTCGTACCGAGCGACCGGGGTCAGAGGGCGATGAGGACGAGGCTGGCGACCGCGAGCCCGAGCCCGATCATGCGGAAGCGGTCGATCTTCTCGTGCCCCAACGCCCGGGCCAGGATCACGGTGACGGCCGGATACAGGTTGGCCACCGGAGCCACGACGCTCAGGAGACCCTGGCGTACGGCGACGAGCAGCAGTGCGTTCGCGCCGGCATCGGTGATACCGGACAGCGTCACGAGCGGTGCCGCGTCGCGTGAGACCAGCAGCGGGCGACGCATCGCGCCGAGCACCACGAGCAGGACGACGACCGGCGTCGCCCGGGCTGCGACGGCAGTCCAGAGTCCGGCGCCGTCGGAGGTCTCGGAGAGCAGGATGAGGTAGAAGCCGAACCCGACCGCCGCCCCGAGCCCGCAACGGATCTCGGTTGCGCGGTCCATCCGGCTGGTGTCGGTCGGCTCCGCGGCCGACCCGGCAACCACGCCGATCGCGACGAGGGCCATGACGATCCCGATGAGCGCGACCACACCCGGGTCCTCGCCGCGCTCGAGACCCCACCCCACCTGGAGGACGGCGGCGCCGACCGCGCTGATCGGTGCCACCACACTCGCCCGACCCTCGGCCAGACCCCGGTAGAGCATGGCCAGGCCGGCGACGCCGAGGATTCCGGCGATCGACCCCAGGACCAGATCACGTCCGGTGGGAGAGCCGGGCGTCAGGAGCGCGAGCACGACGAGCAGGACGAGCCCGACCGTCTCCGTCCCGAGGAGCACCGCGCTGATCGGAGCACGGGCGGAGGCCATTCCCCCCGAGAAGTCACCCGTCCCCCAGGCGCACGCCGCCAACAACCCCAGAAAAATCGCCATGAGGTCGTCATCATGGCCTGCCCGCTCGACGCCGACGGTGCCATTCCGCGACCGTGACCGCCTGAGACGCGAGTGGCGCCGGTCAACCTGCACCCGAGCCGGAGCCTGCGGAGGCGAGGAGTGAGGAAGCGAGCCTCACGAAAGGGATGACGATCAGGAGTGCGAGCGAACGAACAGTTTAGGGAGTGTTGTGAAAGATCATGATGCTGCCGGTGTAGTTGGCGACCCAGACGTCGCCGGTGGCGCGGTCGTAGGTGATCCCGATGGGATGGAACGCCGTTGTGATGTCCTGCACCTTGGCCATGGTCGTGGCGTCGAGCTTACTCATGGTGCCCGACTCGTAGTTCACGACGTAGAGGTGTTTGCCGTCGGTCGAGATCGCCATGCTGCGCGGTGCCTGGCCCGTGGTGACCTTCGCCTGCACCACGCCGTTCACCGGATCGATCTTCGCGACGCGACCCTCACCGTTGAGGGTCGCGTAGAGCGTTGCGCCGTCGGGCGAGAGCACGAGATGACGGGGACCGGAGCCGACGTTGTAGATCCACGACACGCCCAGGGTGGTGAGATCGATGCGCGCGATGTTCGTCGTTCCCATGACGGCGACGTAGGCCGTGCGCGAGTCCGGGGTGATGACGATCCCGCGCGGGTACGGGCCGAGCGGGATCCGCTTGATCTCGGTGTTGGTCGCGAGATCGACGATGCTCTCGGCGTAGCTGCACCAGTTGCTGACCACGAGGTACTTGCCGTCGGGGGACACGGCGACGTACTTCGGCACGGCACCGACCGGGATCACCGCATCGACCGCGAGGGTGGCGACGTCGACCCGGTAGACGAAGCTTGTATCGGTGCCGTCGCCGGCGTGGCACTCGTCGCTGCCTTCCGGACCGAACCCGGATCCGTACATCGAATAGTTGGAGACGTACGCCTTCTTGCCGTCCGGGCTGAACGCCACCTCGACCGGAGCGCCGTGCGAGATCCCGGGGTGGCCACCGATCCCGAAGGCGGCGAGGTCCACGGTGTCGGGGATCGTCTTCACCAGGTCACCGTTGGCGCCGTACACGGTGAGGGTGTGCTTGTACATCATGTTCTGGGCGAACACCTGGCCACGGCCGGAGGCAACGACGCTCTTCGGGGAGATGTCACCGGTGACGGTGCGCAGGAGCGACAAGGTGCCGTCGGAATCGGGGGTGGGCAGGGTCGTGGTGGTCGTGCTGGTCGACGTGGAGGTGCTCGACGACGACGATGCCGAGGCGGCGGCGGCCGTGCCCCTCCGGTCGCGGCCCGAATCCTGGGACGCAACTGCGACGCTGATGCCGACCACGGTCAACGCCACGATGACCGCGAGGGCCACCCGTCTCATGACGCCACCGCGCGATCGCGATCCAGGTGGGCCAAGACGAGCCGCCCGAAGCGCTCGGCTTCGCCCCGGTGCGGGTACCCCGAGAGGATGAAGGTCTCGATGCCGAGCGCCCGGTACGCGAGGAGCTTGTCCCGGACCTGATCGGGATCGCCGACGATCGCCGCGCCGCAGCCGCTGCGGGCGCGACCGATGCCGGTCCAGAGGTTCGACTCGACGAAGCCGTCGTCGGACGCGTCGGCTCGCAACTCGGCCTGACGGTGGACGCCGACCGAGGTGCTGTCGAGCGACTGCGCGCGGATCGCGTCGCCGGTCGCCGGGTCGAGGCGACTCACGAGGCGGGCGGCGGCCGCCCGGGCCTCGGCCTCGGTCTCCCGCACGATCACGTGGACGCGGTATCCGAAGCGCAGGGTGCGACCGTGGTGCGCTGCACGCGCCCGGAGATCAGCGATCGTCCCAGCCACGTTCTCCATCGTGTCCGGCCACATCAGGTAGACGTCGGCCGCCGCGGCGGCGACCTCGCGGGCGGGCTCCGAGAGCCCTCCGAAGTAGAGCGGCGGGCAGACCCCGGACACCGTGCGAGCGGTCGGAGGATCCACCGTCAGGTCGTAGAACTCGCCGTGATGGTCGACCGCGGCGCCGTCGAGCAGCCCGCGCAAGATCTGCATGACTTCAAGGGTGCGCCGGTAGCGCGGCGCCGATTCCAGCGATTCGCCGGGTAGGTCGCTCGAGATGATGTTGACGGTCAGACGACCATCGAGCATCTGGTCGAGCGTGGCGAGCTGGCGGGCGAGTTGCGGGGGCCAGAGTTCGCCGGCGCGGACGGCGACGAGCAGACGGGCTGCACTCAGCCGTGGGGCGATGCCGCCTGCGAACGCGACGCTGTCGATCCCGAGCGCGTAGCCGGACGGGAGGAGCACGTTGTCGAAGCCCTGCTCGACTGCGGTCTCGACGATCGCCGCGCAATGCGCCCACGATGCGCGCAGGGCGGGGTCAGGGATGCCGAGGAACTCGTAGTCGTCGTCGCAGAGTGCCGCGAACCAGGCGAACTCGGCGTCTGCGAGCGGTGATCGGGTGGCGTTCACGGCAGCGGGACGCCATCGGATGCAGCCACGATCCGGTAGCAGTCGGTGCGGTCGAGGTGCACGCGCAGGGCATCGGTCGCGGCGCGCAGCCGGTCCGGGTTCTGGCTGCCGATGATCGACACCGGGCGTGTCGGGTGCGCGAGCGTGAACGCGATGGCCACCGCGGCCCGGGTGACGGTCTCGCGCTGCGCGAGTTCGTCGAGCACGTTGAGCAGTTCGGGACGGATTCCTGCTCCGGTGACGAGACGGCCACCGGCGAGTGGGCTCCACACGAGCGGAGTCATGTGGTCGCGGGCGCAGAGGTCGAAGGTGCCGTCACGCAGCGGGTCGAGATGGTCGGCGTGGTACTCGGGTTGCGAGGTCGCGAGCGCGTCGCCGAGAAAGCCACGCAGCGCCTCGTGCTGGGTCGCGGTGTGGTTGGAGATGCCGATCGCGCGGATCTTGCCCTCGTCCCTCAGCGCGAGCAGCGTCGCGGCAACCGTCTCGGGGTGGGCGAAGAGGTCGGGTCGGTGCACCTGGTACAGGTCGATGGTCTCGACCTCGAGTCGATGGAGCGACGCCTCGCACGCGCGCCGCAAGCCGTCGGCGCTGCTGTCGTAAGGGACCGGCGGGTGGATGCCCCCCTTGGTCGCGAGCACCATCTGGTTCCTGAGCTCCGGTGCATCGCTCAGGACACGACCGAGGAGCGCCTCGCACGCGCCGAATCCGGCACCGCCCCAGTCGAGGCCGTAGACGTCGGCGGTGTCGACGAGGTGCATGCCATGTGCGAGGGCCGTGTCCAACGCCGTCCGCGCGTCGCGGATGTGGCCGTGGGTGAAGCGCCAGCACCCGAAGGCCAGCGGACCGACGGTCAGTCCGGACCGGCCGAGTTCCCGCGTCCCTGCGTCGACGAGGTTCTCCATCGCCGTAACCTACGGCACCGATGGACGACGTTCGGTACGGAATCGTGGGCGCCGGGATGATGGGGCTCGAGCATTTCCGGAACCTTCGGGCGCTCGACGGCGCCGTCGTCACTGCCGTGGCTGATCCGTACGCTCCGTCGCTCGAATGGGCACAACTCACTGCGGGTGACGCGCCGCTCGCGGTGTTCGCCTCCCACGAGGAACTGCTCGCGTCGGGCCTGGTCGACGCGGTCGTGGTCGCCACACCCAACATGACCCACGCTGCTGTGTTGCGTGACGTGTTGGCGTCGCCGCTCCCGGTGTTGGTGGAGAAGCCCATGTGCACGACGCTCGCCGATTGCCGTGAGGTCGTGGTCGCGGCCCGAGCGCGGGAGGCGATCGTGTGGGTGGGCCTGGAGTACCGGTACATGCCACCGGTCGCTCGTCTCATCGACGCCGTCCGACAGGGTGCGGTCGGCGCGGTGCACATGGTTGCGATCCGCGAACACCGCTTCCCCTTCTTGCCGAAGGTGGGCGACTGGAACCGCTTCAACCGCAACACTGGCGGCACCCTGGTAGAGAAGTGCTGTCACTTCTTCGACCTGATGAACCACATCGCCGACGATCGGCCGGTGCGCGTCTTCGCGTCTGGGAATCAGGCGGTCAACCATCGGGACGAGCGGTACGACGGCGAGACCCCCGACATCATCGACAACGCGTTCGTCGTGGTCGAGTACGAGCGTGGGCTGCGGGCGGCGCTCGACCTCTGGATGTTCGCCGAGGGTTCCGAACACCAAGAGGAGATCTCGGCCGTCGGGGACCTCGGCAAGGTCGAGGCGTTCCTCCCGGGCAGCGAGTTCCGCCGAGGGACGCGGGCGGGTGGCCGCGCCGGTGTGCAGCACGAAGTGGTCCACGACGATCGGGTGGGACACGCCGGCTTCCATCACGGTTCGAGCTACCTCGAACACGTCGACTTCCTCGACGCGGTCCGATCGGGGACACCACCGCGCGTCGATGTCGAGGACGGCCTGCTGTCGGTTGCGGTCGGCGTCGCCGCGCACCGGTCGATCGAGACGGGCCGGGCGGTCACGCTGGCCGAGGTGCTAGACGAAGCGCCATGACCGAACCACTGGTGTTGATCGACAAGCCACAGCCCCACACGACGGTGCTCACCCTCAACCGCCCCGAACGCCTCAACGCGATGTCGATCGACCTCGTGATCGAGTTGGACGAGAAACTCAGCGAGGCGGCGGACGACAACGACACGCGCGTCGTGATCCTCACCGGCGCCGGCCGCGCGTTCTGCTCCGGGCTCGACCTGAAGGACTACGGCATCATCCCGAACATCGACGGGTTGAGCGTCGGCCGCATCGCACAGCGATCGATGCGGTACTACTCGCGTCTCATTCTCACGATGCGCCGCATGCCACAGCCGATCATCTGCGTCGTCAACGGTCCCGCATACGGGGGAGGGATGTGCCTCACCCTCGCCGCCGAAATGAGGATCGCGTCCGAGTCGGCAACCTTCAATGCGACCGGGATCGTCAACGGACTGACGAGCACCGAACTCGCGGCGAGCTGGTTGCTGCCGCGCCTCGTCGGCGCAGCTCATTCCAACGACATGCTGCTCACCGGGCGACGGATCGACGCCGCCGAGGCGTATCGCATGGGTCTGGTGTCGCGCGTCATCGCGGACGCCGAGGTCCAGGCCGAGGCGCTCGCGATTGCGGCGCGGATGTGCGAGTTCAGCCCGTACGGCCTCGCGATGACCAAGGACATCCTCTGGGTCAACCTGGAGAATCCGAGCCTGGAAGCGGCGATCGAGATCGAGGATCGCAACCAGCTGATGCTCGGCTTCACCGAAAACCTCCCCGAAGCCATCCGCGCCTTCGACCAGGGCCGCGACCCCGTCTACACCGACGCCCCGAGGAAGGATCTCTTTGGAGGTTAGGAAGGCCGCTGGACGGTTCTGTCCCCGAGGATCCCCAAGATTGTCCGGGCACTCCCAGGCCGGAGCTTGCGGAGGCGAGCAGCCCGGGAGCGAGCCCCATGGGGGCATGACCATCAGGAGCGCGAGCGGACGGGCAGACAAAATAGAATCTGTTCTCATTTCGTAGGAGGCCGCTCGTGACCCGTCGATTCCCGTTCCCCCACCCGTTCGGGTGGTTCATGGTCGCCTATGCGGATGATCTGGCCGCCGGCGAGGTGACCGCCGTGAAGTACTGGAGCACCGATCTCGTCCTCTGGCGTGACGAGTCCGGCGAGTTCCACCTCCAGGATGCGTTCTGTCCGCACCTGGGCGCGCATCTCGGAGTCGGCGGCAAGGTCAAGGGTGCAGCCCTGGAGTGTCCCTTCCACGGCTGGGAGTTCGACGGCACGGGGGCGTGCACCAACATTCCGTATTCCGATCGCACCAACCGCAAGGCGCAGCTGCGCAACTACCCGGTTGTCGTGCGCAACGGCATGGTGTTCGCGTGGCGCCACCCCGACGCGATCGAGCCGCAGTGGGAGATCCCGGTGATCGAGGAGGTCGGTGACCCGGCCTGGACCGACTACTACCGGTCGTCGTTCACGATCAGCACCGTCCCGCAGGAGATGGCGGAGAACGGTGTCGACCCGGCGCATTTCCGGTACGTGCACGGCACCGATGAAGTAGCGGAGGTGGAGAGCTACGAGCAGAACGGTCCGTTCTCCACGATGCTCTCGAAGCAGAGTTACGTGACGCCGCGCGGTGTCACCTACGGCCGGATCGACGTCTACAACTACGGCCCAGGAATGGCGAAGGTCTTCTTCTCCGGCATCGTCGACGCGATCAACGTGGCCGCCACGACGCCGATCGACGAGAACACCACGCAGGTGCGCTTCAGCTTCACCGTCCGCAAGTTCGACGACAGCGCGATGACCTCGACAGTCGCGGATGCGTTCGTGAAGGAGATCAACAAGCAGATCGTCGAGGACACCCCGATCTGGGAGCACAAGATCTTCCTCCCGGTCCCGGCGCTCGCCGATACCGACGGACCGATTCTGAAGTTCCGGAAGTGGTACTCGCAGTTCTACGCGGAGCCGCTGGATGCCGAACTGAGTGGAGCGCGCTGACGTGAGCGCGGGGGAGTGGGCCAGCTACCACGCCATCACGACCCTCATGTACCGGTACGCGGAATGCGTGGACCGGGCCGACTTCGACACCATCGGTCAGATCTTCGAACACGGTGAGATGACGACGCGCGGGATGGGTGGCGCGATCGTCGGCGCCCACGCGGTCGCCGGGCTCTACCGGCACACCAACAAGGTGCACCCGGACGGCACCACGCTCACGCGCCACCTGACCACGAACGTGATCGTCGACATCGACGAAGCGGCCGACACCGCGACCGCTCGCTCGTCGTTCGTGGTCTTCCAGGCGACGCCCGCGGTCCCGCTCCAACCGATCATCGCCGGCCGCTACCGCGACGCGTTCACCCGAGTCGACGGCGAGTGGCAGTTCACACGACGCGAAATGGGGGTGGAGCAGATCGGTGACGTCTCCGACCATCTCCTCATCGATCTCGGGTCGGTGCTGCCGTAGCGCGACGGTGCAAATGGGGCGTACGGTGCACGGCGTGACGACATTCCGGGTGAGGAGATGGATCGCGATTGCGGTGGTCGCCGCCGCCTCGGCCTCCGTCACCGCCACGCCCGCCGCCGCGACCACGAACGGTGTGGGTGCCGGGTTCGGACCGTCGACCGGCGCCTCCGCTGTGAGCGGTACGCCGATCGCGTGCGCCCGTGCTGCCGAACGGATCACGGTCACGAGCAGTGCCGACCTCGATCCGTCCTGCACCTACACGGGCGGGTTCGACATCACCGCGTCGAACGTCGTGCTCGACTGCCACGGCGCACTGATCCAGGGCGCGGTGGGGACGCACGCGCTCGGGATCCTGGTCGCCACCCCGGCCGACGTCGATCTCGCCGACGTCGTGATCCGCAACTGTCGCATTGACCGGTTCTTCAACAATGTGCACCTCCGGCGTGACGGCTTCCGGGCGCTCACCGCCGACCACGAGTACGACCATCACCTCAGCGGGGTCACGATCGAGGACTCGACGCTCACCAACTCCACCGGCGTCGGCGTGTATGTGAACGATTACGTGACCGGTACCGTCATGCGTCGGCTCGTGATCGCGGGCTCGGGGAGTACCGGCATCTATCTCGATGCCGGGTCGCGGTACAACACCGCGGTCCACAACATCATCGCCGGAAACGGATTCCGCGAGAGTGGGCCGGAGGGAACCGTCGCCACGTTGAGCGGTATCGAGTTCCGGTATTGGGGTCCGGGCCGCGAGGGCATCGCGATCGACGGGTCCCGTAACAATCGGATCGCAGCCAACTGGATCGTCGGCAACTCCTACGGCGGAGTGTTCGTGTACACGAACTGCGGCGAGAACGTCCACAACGACCCGCAGTCGTGGGTCGAGCACCGTTACGGCGCCGACGACAACACCATCTCGGCGAATGTCATCGTCGGCGGCGAGGACGGAGTGTGGATCGGTTCCCGCATGGGCGAGAACGTGTTCCCGATGGATTGCAGTGATCCGCCGTACGTCTCGGGGCCCATCCAGGCGATCACCTTGGACCGCGCTGCGAACAATGTGGTGCGCGGCAACACCTTTGACGGGGCGACGTACGGGGTGCGGGTCGAGGACGACGGCACGACCGTGTCACGGAACCGCTTCGCCGGTGCCGACGCGACGCACCACGCGATCATCGTCGGCACGCCGTGGCGAACTTCCGCGCTCGGCCATCCGGTCACGCACACGATCGTTGAACGCAACCGTTCGACGATCGTCGGCAACCCGAGTCCCTACCGCTGGGTCGACGGCATCAGCGGGTTGACCGATCTGCACAACCGAGCGCTCGACCGTCGCAGCCGGTTCTGTCGAGCACCGACCGTGCCCCGGAACCCGCTCATTTTCGTGTACGCGTTCGCGGTGCAGGACCCCAACGGTCCTCCGGTGCCCAAGCCCGACTTCTCGGTGCCGACGCTCGGCGCGCTCGCACCCTGCTGAGTGGACGAAGCGTTCAGTCGTCGGTCGTGAGTCGGCGCTGCGCGCGTTCGATGATGCGTTCGAAGGTGTCGACGTCCTGCGCGCCGGGCACGCCGACCTTGCTGGCGAAGAAGAACGTCGGCACGGCCAGCACGTCGCGATCGGCGGCTCCGGCAATCTCCGCGTTGACCTCGGCGGTGCCGGCGTCGCCCGCAAGGAACCGCTCGACTTCGATCGGATCCAGGCCGATCTCCTCGGCGATCTCGACCAGCGTTTCGTGGTCGGCCACGTTGCGAGTCTCCACGAAATAGGCCTCCATCAGGCGCCGCTCCAGGGGCCATTGGAGTTCGGTGTCGTGGGTGGACCACACCAGGCGGTGGGCGTCGAAGGTGTTGACCCGCAGCGCCTGGTCGAGGCGCATTTCGAGGCCCACCCCGGCGGCCGCAGCGGTGATGCGATTGATGATTGCCTCGGCCCGTTCCTCGCTCCCGAACTTCTTCGCGTACGCCGAGAACACGGTGGTGGGCGTTTCCGGGGCCCGGGGATCGAGTTGGAATGCTCGCCAGGTGGTCTCGATGTCGGCGCCATAGGGCGATCGGTCCAGGGCCTCACCGAACTGGTGCTGGCCGATGTAACACCACGGACAGACGATGTCGGAGTAGATCTCGACGAGCATCAGGCCACCGTAGGCCCATCCGTACCGAACCGGTGAATAAGGGGTACACACCGGGCTCCGGCGGGTCGATGTGATGACGGTATGCATTGGTCCAACGATCCCCGACGCGCGGCGATGTATGCGGCATACGCGTTCGCGGTCGCCGGGATCATCACGATTCTCGGTGGGTTCGCCAATGCCGATCGGTTCGCGCGAGAAGGCGGTTCGTCGACCCCCATCCTCATCGCCGGCGTCACTGCGCTCGTCGCGGCCGCCGTCATCCCGCTCCTGCCGTGGGGACGGTGGAACGCCCGGGTGACACTCGTCCTGCCGACCCTCGGGCTCGTGATCCTCTGCCTGTCGGAGCTCGGGTCGAAGTCGTCGCGGACTGCGGACGGTGCGATGGGGACTGCGACCGTCATCACGTTGCTCTTCGTCTGGATCGGACTGACCCAACCGTGTTGGTCGTCGGCCATCGCGGCGCCGATCGCCGGAGTCGCCATGTGTCTGGTGTTCTCGGCGGAAGGCGCACCCGTCTCCATCGTCACCATCGTCACCGGGGTCGTGCTGTCGGCGATCATCGGAGAACTCGTCGCATGGGTCAAGCACGCGGACGAAGAGCGGAGTGACGAACTCGGACTCGTCATCGACGGGACGAGTGGACTCCGCAACGACACCGATCGCTACGCCGCCGCGCAGCGCCTCGCCGACACCGTGGTGTCGTTGCTGCACGTTCCCAACGTGGCGGTGTACCTCGCGACGAACGACGACTACCGGCTGGCGGCCACCACCGGCGAAGCCGCCTGGCCGGAGCACCGATCAGTCAACGCGACGATCGGGTTGACCGTCAGCGCGATCGACGCGGGCGTTGAGTTGGTCATCCCCCTCGTCGGCCGCGCCGGCGGATTGCGCGGGGTGGTGGTCACCTCCGGGCGGCGCCGCCAGGACGAGTTCATGCTGCGCCTCGCGCAGATTCTCGGCGAACAGGCGGGCTATCGGCTCGACGACCTCGACGCGCTCGACGCGCTCACCGACGAAAACCGACGCGACGCGCTCACCGGGATCGGGAACCGTCGCTTCGGCGACGAGTTGCTGCGGAACCTCCGGTCGCGTGATGTAGTGGCGGTCGTGGACCTCGACGACCTGCGTGGCATCAATGCCCGCGCGGGCCACCACGGTGGCGACGCGGCGATCCGGGCGGTCGCTCGCTACCTGTCGGACGCAATCCGTCAGGGTGACGCGGTCGCGCGCCTCGGTGGCGACGAGTTCGTCATGGTGTTGCGTGACGTCGGTGAGGAGGCGCGGTCACTCGTGGACCGGATCGCGGCGCGGTGGAATCTTGCGAACCCGGGTGCCACCTTCAGCGTCGGCGCTGCGGTCTACTCCGGGGGCGATCCTGAGGAGACCCTCCGGACCGCCGACGATGCGTTGTTCAAGGCCAAGCGCGGCGGCCGCGCCCGTGCGCACCTCGCGCCTTCGCTGACCATCGAACCACCCGACGAGGTCCGGGACGCGTCCGGATTCTGAAGGAGGCTCGCTCCCGGCCGGCTTGATGGGCCGTCCGCTCGCGCACCAGATGGTCATGCCTCAAGGAGGCTCGCTCCCGGCCGGCTCAGTCGATCGGGTCGCGCCACATGGTCCAGGTCGGCGGGGCGCCGGCGGACGGGAACACCTTCTCCATCTCGGTGAACCGGTGCCGCGCGTAATACGCGAGGTTCCGCTCCTTGTCGGTCTCGAGGTACGTCGGAACCCCGGCTTCGTCCGTACGGGGGAGGACCGCCTCGAGCAGGCGCGTTCCGTACCCGCGTCCCTGGTGTTCCGGGTCGACCCCGAGCGTCTCCAGGTACCAGTGCGTCGCAGTCGGATGGAGCGTTTCGACCTTTCGGAGGTACCGCAGCGATCGGACGAGCGATCCCATCGCGATCGGCGCGACCGCCGCGAGATGGACGAACTGGCGGGCCTGGCGCCGCGCGCCAGGCGGATAGCTCCCGGGCGGCAACCAGAGCGCCGCACCCACGACGGTGCCGTCGACGGCGGCGGTCCACGCCTCGCCGTGTTTGTGCGCGTCGACCAGTCCGGCGATGAAGAACGCTCGCATGCCGACGATGCGGGCCCGATCGCGTGGAATCAGGTGACGCATGATCGGCGAGTCGTCGAAGGAGCGGGCCAGAACCTCTGCGGTGACCCGGATCTGCGCGAACTGGAGTGGTGCGATGTCGACGTTGCTCACGCGGTCAGCGTACGTGCCGGCGTTCGTCGGACCGGCGGCGTGCCTCCGGCACCTACGACGGAGCCGCTCAGCGGTAGTTGCCGGTATGGCCGAGGCTGATGCGGCCGGGCTGGGGGAAGATCGCGAGGCCGTGAGGTCCGGCGCCGACGGGGATGCGCTTGACCAGCGTGCCGGTCTGTGTGTCGACCACGTACACGCCACCGCTGTACCGACCGGTCACCCAGAATCTGCTTCCGTCGGCACTGACACCACCCATGTCCGGTGTGCCACCGATGTTCCAGGTGGCCACCACGGTGCGGGTCGCGAAATCGATGACGCTGATCGTGCCGGCCAACCGGTTGGTTGCGTACAACTTCGTCCCGTCCCTACTCGGGTAGAGCCCGTGGGTCCCGCGTCCGGCGGCGATGAAGCCGGTCTCGGTCATCGTCACCGGATCGACGACCGACACGCCGTTCCGGCCCTGGTTCGCGACGTACATCACCGTGCCGTCGGGCGAGGACCGGACGTCGACGGGCATGCCGCCCACGTGCAACTCGCCGGTGACCGTCATCGTCGGCAGGTCGATCCGGACGACCCAACCGGAGAACTCGCAACTGGCGATCATCGTCTTGCCGTCGGGCGTGAAGTCGGCGTGGTTGACGCCGCTGTGGGCGATGGGCACCGACTTCACGAGTTTCCACGTGACCGGGTCGCGGAAGTCGACGTGGCTGTTGCGTTCGGCCATGACGATCGCGTACTTGCCGTCGGGGGTGAAGTAGAGGTTGTACGGGTCGTCGACGGGAATCGGCGTTCCCGGCTTCCCGGTGCGCGGGTCGATGGGGGTGAGCGAGTTCCCCTTGTTGTTGTTCACGTAGAGCGTCGAGAGGTCGTAGCTCGGTACCACGTGCTGGGGCGTATTGCCGACTGCGTAGTGATCGATGACGGTCAGGGTGTCGGGATCGATCACGTCGACCGTGTTGGAGACGCTGTTGGGGACGTACACGCGCGTCGGCACGCCGGCGACGGCAGGACTCATGTTCGCGACTCCCGTGCCCGCGTAGACGTTCACGCCCGGGCCGCCACCCATGCTGCCCACGGTGGCCGGCACGGTCGTGGTCGAGGATGTGGGCGCGGTAGACGTACTCGTGCGGCGCACGGCCTTGGGAGTGGTGCCAGCAGAACTGCTGCAACCGGCGACCACCATGAGACACGCGCAGGCAGCGGCCGGCCACCTCGGGGCACGCGGATGGATCATCGGACCTCCAGGGTCGTGATCGTCGGCAGGATCGAGGGGCTCTCGCCGCCGACGAGATACGCGACGTCGTGCCACACGGCGATCGCGGCGTCGGTGACCGGGCTCGGCAGCGTGGCGACCGGAGTGAGCATGACCGGGGTCGCGCCACCCGGGTCGACATCGAGACGCCACACCTGATCGGAGATGTGCCCCGCGAGCTGTCCGCCGAACACATAGATGTGGCCGTGCACGGTCGCGGCCACGGCGTCGGTCAGCGGTTGGGGCAGATTGCCGACCTGGCGGACGGTGCCGGTGGTGGTGTCGAGGACCTGGACCGCGGTGACCGCGCCGGACGC
>JBBQXR010000024.1:0-17178 GCA_038209455.1 Acidimicrobiia bacterium | reverse complement strand
TCGGTTTACCGCCCGAACCGGCGACCCGTCCAGGAGTTCGGTTCAGGCGACACCGCTTGCGTGCCGATGGAATGGCATGCAACCGGCCACCCGATCTGCGGAAGTCGACGGTGCAGAGATGATTGCACCGTCCGGAGCCGGAACGGCTGCGGACGCGGCGTTCTGGGCCACGAGTTCGTACCGATCCGGGGGCGCCGACTGGCGCGAGTTCCTCTCCATCGATGCCGACCACGACGACGCCGAGTTCACCGCGTCGTTCGCCGCGGTCCGGAATGCCGAATCCGCTCGGCCGGAGGTCGAAGCGATGGAGCCTGCGCCGGAGGCCGATGCGTTCGGATCGTGGATCACCGCGCCGGACGACCTCCTCCCGTCACGCTGACCCGTCCGTTCGGCCCGTGGCCGCGCCCGACCCGCTCTGCCATGATGCGCCGATGTCGGAGAACCTGAAGATCCTGGGTGCCTACAGCGCCGCGATGGAACGTGGCGATCGTGAGGCCGTGTTCGAGTTCTGGGCGCCGGAGTTCCACAGTCACGTGACCGAGCGCGTGAACCCAGCGTTGGTCGGGACCGACGTGCGTGGTCAGGAACTCGAATGGTGGACCCAGGTCCGCGCCGCCTTCCCGGACATGGTCTTCTCCGTCGACCTCCTCATCGAGTCCGGCGATCTGATCGTGTCCAACTGGACCGTGCGCGGCACACACACCGGAGCCGCGTTCTACGACGTGGAGCCCTCGGGTGGGCCGGTCGTGATCAACGGCACGGCGATCCTGCGGATGCAGGACGGCAAGATCGTCGAGCACTGGGGTGGCCCGCACTGCCAGGACGGTCTCGGTCTCACCCACTGACGGCGTAGGAGCGCGCGGCGACCTCAGGAGTGGGCGGCCGTGCGCATGTCGGGCGCGGCGCACGCATCGGCGAGGCAGGGAACGCCGAGCATCGATTCCCACGCCTTCAACGTCGCGGCGGTGCCACCCTCGATCCCGGACCGAGCGCCGGGCGTCGCCGTCGGTGTGATCCAGAGGTTCGGGACCGGAGCGCTCTCGTCGTACCAGATGAACACGGCGACCTTCCCGGCCCGGTAAGCCGCGCTGTCCAGAACGGGCTGCACGTGTTGACGAGCCCACGTGTCGACGACCTGGTCGCTGCAGTCATGTCCGTCGTTGCAGAGGGTCGGGGTCACGAACGAGAAGGCCGGGAGCCGATTGGGATCGAAGTCCGTGAACGGGCGGACCTGCTGCGCGCAGTGGGAACGATCGTCGGCACCGTAGAAATAGAGCGCGGGGATGTGCTTGGCCTTGTTGCCGTCGTCGCTGCACGGCGTCGTCGCGCCCTCCACGTAGTCGACCGCGGATCGTCCCGCCGTGCGAACCTGACGGAAGAGGTTGTCCGCGGTCGTGTTGCAGGAGTCCGACGGCTTGCAGTCGTTGACCGTCTTCGTCTCGAGCTGCCCGGTCATCTGACCGACGTACTGTCCGAGGCTCTTGTCGTGCTGATTGATCTCGGTCCAGCTCGGGAACCAGCTGCACTGCGTTCCGAGGGTGTGGAGGTACGGCATCGTGGGGCCGAAGCCGGCGCCGATGTCGTCCCAGGTCCGGTTCTCGAAGCTGAAGACGACCACCGAGGTGTACTGGACCGGTGGCGTTCCGGGCGCCGCGCACGGGGAGCCGGACGTGAGGGCCGGCGGCGCCGTCGTTGCCGGCACCGTGGTCGTACTGGCCCGGCTCGTGCTCGAGGACTGCTGCGCCCGCGAACCTGCACTCGAACCGCACGCGGTGACGAGCACGGCGACACCGAGAACGACGAGCAGGGTCCGGGCGCGGGTCATGGCCAGATGATCGCAGTTCGGCGATCGGGCTCGGGCACCGACGCCTCCGGTTTCTCGGCCGCGCCTCAGTTGACCGGCGCGGCCGTGGCCAGGGGTACCGCGGTGCCCGACGGTGGTGGCGTTCGTTCCCCACCGAGCGCGGCAACGATGGTCGGTGGGAGGTCGAGGACGGAGCGCAGCTCGGGATCGACGCCAGGCCTCACCCCCGGTCCGCAGACCCACATGAAGCCGAGGCCGGTGTGGACGCCGGTGCGGTGGATCGGGAACGGGCCGACCGTGCCGAGATCGGGGTGCTCGAACGCGTCGATGGGGTGGGTCCAACGCACGACGCCGTCGGCGTACGGACGGTTCCGGTCGGGAACGGTCCCTGGCGGGTCGAGCCATTCGACGCCCTCGGTCACCGGTCGGCCGGTCCGGGGATCACGGCACGCGGCCAGCAGCGCATCGATCCGGCGGCGCTCGTCGTCACAGTCTCCCGGGGCGACTCGCCCGGTGTGCTCGCGTCCGATCAGGTTGATCCGCAGGTACCCGTCTCCGAAGGTCGGGAGCACGAACGTCGGCATGTCGGCCCAGAAGCGCTGGTAGTGCCCGAGGAACAACATCTCCTCGGCGCGTTCCCGGTGCTGTTCGATGACCTCGGGTGCCTCGTCGGATTCGGGTGGGATCGGGATACCCAGTGCACCGATCGGAGCGTGTTTGACCCGTGCGAGCAACCAGCGACCGGCGGCGGTAGAGCGGGCGCCGTCGTAGACCGGGAGTCGCTGGATGCGCTCCCGGACCGAACGCGGCGGCGGTGTCACCAGCCGCCGGTCCATCTCGTTCCTCCAGATGCTGTGGCGCGGTGGGATCACCGGTGGAAATTCGGCGGCCCGCCACGCAGCCTGATCGGGGTCGCGCACGAGCGGACTGCCGAAGTGGTCGCGGTGGAGGAGTTCGGGCAACAACACGATCGAGGGAAGATCGCCGTGGCTCGACATCATCCCGTCGAGTGAGAACAGGATGAACGTGTCGTCGGGTCGGAGTTCGTCGAGAACCGCGCCGATGGCGTCGTCCATGGCGCGGAAGACGCGGTGCACACGGCTCGTGACATCCTCGGCGCGAGCGGTGAGCGGATGGTCGGGGTCGATGCCGTGCCACATGAACTCCGACACGGAGTGCGATTCCGACAGGGCACCGACGAAGAGTTGCCAGTCGGGAAACCGCCGCATGAGGAATGTCGCAATGTCACCGCTGCGGCGC
The DNA here is from genome assembly GCA_038209455.1 of Acidimicrobiia bacterium. Taxonomy (GTDB): domain Bacteria; phylum Actinomycetota; class Acidimicrobiia; order IMCC26256; family JAENVU01; genus JAENVU01. The sequence goes on along the minus strand of JBBQXR010000024.1, from coordinate 14,114 downwards.
GCGCCGGTTTCGAGTGCCGTCGTCAGCCGGTCGAGCCGTGTCCCGTCGTGCCAACCGCACGCGTACTCGTTGTCGAAGGCAGGGTGAGGTCCGAACCGGCCATCGATTTCGCGCAGGAGACCACGCGGCGTGGACGCGCGTGGATACGAAGGCGCGTGGGCGCCCCACCCGGTGACGTGGACTCCGGGACCGGAGATCGTCGAGCGGGGAACGTCGAAGGTGATGACGGGCACTTCGGTGTTGTCCCAGAACGGTGCGGCGCCGGCTTCGTCGAGGTGGTGCGCCGAAGATTCGTACGCCGCGTAGGTGTCGGGGTCGAACGTGCATCGGAACCGAGCGTCGTCCGAAGAGATGTCCCGGCCACTCACGAACTGCGTCCAGAGCATGCCGGTGCGGTGATTCGGAGCACTGTCGAGACGCGTCCGCAGGCTGCGGTTCCGGAGCGACGCGATGTTGGGAAGGATTCCGGCGTCGCCCAGCTCGTCGATGAGATCGATCGATGCCGCGTCGAGACCGATCGCGCACACGCGTCCCATGTTCCGCCTTCCCTCCTCGGGAACTCCGAGGCCGAGGATACGTGAGCGCAGCGGGTTGCGGCGTCCCCGGGTGCCACATTCGTGGTCGCCGCTATGGTCCCGGCTTCCGACGAGGGGGACAGACAGATGGAGCTCGTAGCGGGCAAGGTCGCGGTGGTCACGGGAGCGGCGAGCGGGATCGGACTGGCGCTCGCCGAGCGCTTCGCGACTGGGGGGCTCCAGGTGGTGCTCGCCGACGTCGACGACGCCGGTCTCGCGGCCGCGGCCGACCGGGTCGGCGCGCACGGTGTCGAATCCCTGGTCGTGCACACCGACGTCAGCGACGAGGAAGCAGTGCAGGCGCTGGCGGCGGCGACCTTCGACCGGTTCGGTGCTGCGCACGTCGTCTGCAACAACGCGGGGATCGGAGCGAAGGCCGACCCCTGGTTCGGGCCGCTGTCGTCGTGGACATGGACGATGGGCGTGAACCTCTGGGGCGTGATCCACGGGATCCGCGCCTTCCTGCCGATCATCATCGAGAGCGGCGGTGGGCACATCGTCAACACCGCGAGCATGGCGGGGCTCTTGCCGGGGGCGGGCGCCGCGTACGACGCCACGAAACACGCGGTCGTGGCGCTCACCGAAGATCTCTTCACCGGGATGCTCATGGCCGGCCACCCGGTCGGGGTCAGCGTGCTGTGCCCCGGTTGGGTCCGGACCCAGATCGCGGATGCGGAACGCAACTGGCCCGCCGAACTGGGCGAACTGCCGGAGACGCCACCGCAATCCGCATTCGTCTGGGACATGCTCAAGCGGGTCATCGACGAGGGCATGCCCCCGGCGGTCGTCGCCGATCACGTGGCCGACGCGATCACCGCGGGTCGCTTCTGGGTGCTCCCACACCCCGACTTCGTGGAACTCGCGGTGCGGCGCTGGCACGACATCGCCGAAGGCGTGAACCCGACGCCGCCGATGGGATTCCCTGGGTTCGACGCCGAGCGCTGACCGCCTCGGAATGCCGGCGGGGGTGGATCGGTTCTGCCGCCCGTGGCCCACGATCCGAGCGATCTCACGACCGAATCCGTCTGGGAATATCCACGTCCGCCGCGGCTCGAGCCGGTGCCGAAACTCCTGGAGGTGGTGCTGGGCGGCGTTGTCATCGCGAGCACCCGCTCCGGTTGGCGGGTCCTCGAAACCAGCCATCCGCCGAACTACTACTTGCCGCCTGAGGCCTTTGTCGGCGGTGCGCTCGTTCCCGCACCCGGCGGGTCGGTCTGCGAATGGAAGGGTGTGGCCACCTACTGGACCCTGCGCGGCGGTGACCGCATCGTGGAGGCCGGGGCGTGGAGTTACGAGGATCCGACCCCGGCGTTCGCGGCCATCACCGGGTGCCTCGCGGTCTACGCGGGACGGGTCGACGAGTGCCGTGTCGATGGCGAGATCGTGACTCCACAGCCGGGCGGCTTCTACGGCGGCTGGATCACGGACTCGGTCACCGGACCGTTCAAGGGGTCGCCCGGCACGATGGGTTGGTGACCGCAGGCGTCCACGAGCGCCGTCGTCACCGGACGGTGACGGTCTCCGCGAGGAGTTCCATTTCCTGTTCCAGGTCTGTGAACTCGGGTCCGGGGTCGGGCGGGATGTGTACCTGGGGGATGAGAAACGAGATCACGAGTCCGAGCGCGACGAATCCGGTGGCCACGAAGAGCGGCAGGCGTGATGCCTCTGCGATCGCCGACGCGAGCGTGTGACGGAGCGTGTCGATGTCCGTGGCCGAGACCCCGCGGTGGGGTGTGAAGCTCACGCCGGCCGAACGGATCTGGGCGAGCGCATTGGTCCGAACCCCCGCGGACAGTCCCTGGGCGTGGACGATGCCGTCGCGCGCGTGACGGAGGGTGAGGACACTCAGCATCGAGCTCATGATGGCGATACCGAGTGACCCGCCCACCATGCGCACGGTCGAGTTGGCGCCACTGGCGGCGCCGGAGCGTTCCGGCGGGACGTCCGAGAGGATGACGTTGGTGAGTTGCGAACCCGCGAAGCCGATCCCCACGCCGAACAGTGCGAACCCGCCGAGCAACCCGAGGAACGTGACGTCGGGGTGGATGACGAGCGCGGTCCAGCCGAGTCCGACCGTCTCGAGCGCGAGCCCGGCCCGCACCACCCCCGTCGTCCCGATGACGCGCGTCAGACGCCCGCCGAGCTGGGACCCGGCGACGATGAACACGCCCGACGGGATCAGCCAGAGGCCGGCATCCAGCGCGCTGAGGTGCAGGCCGTCCTGGAGGAAGACCGAGATCACGAGCAGGAACGCAACCTGGCCCATGGCGAGCACGACGAGCGTCGCCAGCCCGTACCGAAAGCCGAGGCGCCGCAGGTTGCTGAACTCGAAGAGGGGATCGCGCGCGGCCCGCTCCTTGGTCAACTCCACGCGTACGAACGCAGTGAGGAGGAGAACGGCGAGGAGGAACGCCACCGGCACCACGGCCACGGGCATGCTCACGGGCCAGATCGACCAGCCACCGACGACCAACGGTTGCAGCGGGCGCCACCAGCCGTAGGTGCCCCCTTCGCTGATCCCGAAGACGAGCATGAACATCCCGGATGCGATCAGGAGCGCGCCGGGGATGTCGATGCGCTCGCGTCGATCCGAGCGCGCGAACTCGCGGACGAAGAGTGCGGCCCCGATGATCGCGAACGGCACGACGATCACGTTGATGATGAACGCCCACCGCCACGAGAAGTCGGTGGTGAGGAAGCCGCCGAGCAACGGACCCAGCGCGACGGCCGCACCGATGGTCGCGCCCCATGCCGCGAAGGCCGTCGCCCGTTCCCGTCCGTGGAACGTGCTCGTGAGGATGCCGAGGGTGGCCGGCAACATGAGCGAGGCGCCGATGCCCTCGATCACCGCCTCACCGATCACGAGCATCACTACCCCGGTCGAGAGCGCGGCCACGAGCGAACCCACACCGAAGCACGCCGCCCCGATCATGAACAGGCGTCGTGATCCGTAGATGTCGGCGAGTCGGCCACCGATGATCAGGAGCGCGGCGAAGGTGAGGCTGTATCCGGTGATCACCCACTGGAGTCGGGGCAGCGTGGTGTGGAAGTCACGCAGGATCGTCGGGATGGCGACGTTCAGCACCGTGCTGTCGAGTCCGGCGATGAGGACGGCGATCAGGATGATGCCGAGCGTGATCCAGCGGCGGGGGTCGACTGCGGGCGGTTCGGCTGGCGGCTTGTTCGTGGCGACGGGCGAGGGGTCGGTCATGAGGGAGGCTTTCCTCCTGGGGGCATTAGCTGTATCATACAGGTACTTCGACGGGAAGGCACACGCGATGGCGCAACCGACCGCATCGGCGACCGATCCGGCGCTGGCCGTGATGGAGACCGAGCTCGCGATGCTGGCGCGCACGCTCGAAGGCTTGAACCGCCGGTCGGCGATCCACCGGGGCCTCGACCGATCCAGCTACCTCCTGTTGCGCACGCTCGAAGGCGCGGGCTCGGCGAGCATCAACGGCCTCGCGCAGTTGTTGGGTCTCGACGCCACGACCATCACTCGGCAGGTCGCGAGCATGGAGGCGTCCGGCCTCGTGTTGCGCCGCCGCTCGCCGGTGGATGCCCGGGTGAGTGTGCTCGTACTGTCGGCGCTCGGGCGTCGGCGCATGGAGACGGTGCGGGCGGCGCGGCAGGCCCGCATCGGTGACCTCGTGGACGATTGGTCCGACCGCGACCGGAGCACCTTCGGCACCCTCCTCCGCCGCCTCAACGAGGCCATCCGCACCAATCCGCCCCCCGAGTAGCTCGGGAGCGAACCCCACGGAGGCCATGACCGTCAGGAGTGTGAGCGGACGAGCCATAGAGAAGTTCGATACCCTAACGATATGGGTTCCAAACTATCTCGGGGTTCCGACGCCGCCGCCGACGTCACCCGCACCTTGGCGATCACGTCCCGGCTGCTGGAAAAGGCGCTCGCGGACATGACCCTCCCGCAGTTCCGGATCCTGCTGCTCGTGGCGCGGATGCCGGAGCGGGCCAACCGGCTCGCGTCGCAGGCGTCGATCAGCCGACCCTCGTTGACCGGGGTCCTCGACGGTCTCGTGGCGCGGGATTGGGTCCGGCGCCTCGAGGTCGATGGCGACCGCCGCGGTGTGAGTCTGGAGGTCACGCCCGCGGGACGGAAGGCGCTCGGTGTCGCCCAGCGCGCGGTCGCGGCGCGGGTCGACGAGCTTCTCGGGCAGTTGGAACCCGACCGTCGCGCCGCGGCCGTCGCCGGACTCGACGCACTCGGCGAGGCGATCGACCTCGACCTCTCCCACCGTCCCGGGGCGAAGGGCGTGAACCCGTGACGGACCGTCCCGACGCCCACGCGCCCGGCGACCGGCAGATCCCCGAACCGGCCCCGCCCGGCCGTGGTGGTTGGGTCCGGCGGCTCTGGCCGTTCCTCATGGCGCATCGCCGCAACGTGGTCCTCGCGTTCGGTATGGCGGTGCTCGGCCAAGCGGTGTCCGCGTTCACGCCGGTGATCGAGCGCACCATCGTCGATGACGGCATCGTCGCCCACACCACCACGGTGTGGCCGTACCTGGTCGTGCTCGGGGTCGCCGCCGCGTTTGCGTTCTGGGCGGCGTACGTGCGCCGGTGGGCCGGCGGACGCGTGAGTCTCGACGTGCAGTACGACCTGCGGATTGCGATCTTCGAGCGGCTCCAGCGACTCGACTTCGGAAGCCACGACGAACTCCAGACCGGTCAGCTGGTTTCGCGATCGTCGTCGGACCTCGGCCTCATCCAGGGGCTGCTCGCGTTCCTCCCGATCATCGTCGGGAATCTCGTGATGCTGTTCCTCTCGCTCATCGTGATGCTGTTCCTGTCGCCACCGTTGACCCTCGTGATGCTGCTGGCGATCCCGTTACTCCTGGTCGCCTCGTTGCGCATGCGCGGCGTCGTGTTCCCCGCGACATGGGACGCGCAGCAGCGGGCCGGCGAGGTCGCGGGGGTGGTCGACGAAGCGGTGACCGGGGTCCGCGTGGTCAAGGGGTTCGGGCAGGAGGACCGGGAACTCGAGCACCTGGGTGACGCGGCGGGCCGGCTCTTCGCGGCGCGGAGTCGCCTGGTTCGGCTGCAAGCCCGGTACTCGCCGGTGCTCCAGGCCATCCCGTCGTACGGCCAGGTGGCGGTCCTCGCCTTCGGTGGGTGGCTCGCGATCAACGGCCACATCTCGCTGGGAACGTTCCTCGCGTTCTCCACCTACCTGGTGCAGCTCGGTGCGCCGGTGCGCATGCTGGCCGGGCTGTTCGCCATCGCGCAGCAGGCTCGCGCGGGTGGCGAACGGATTCTCGACATTCTCGACGCGAACACGCGGGTGCAAGAGGCCGCGGACGCGATCGACCTGCCCGCGATCCGCGGGGACATCCGATTCGAGCAGGTGCGGTTCGGCTACACCCGCAGTATCCCGGTGCTCGACGGTTTCGACCTGCACGTCGCGCCCGGTGAGGTCATCGCCCTCGTCGGCGCGAGTGGTTCGGGCAAGTCGACCGTCACCGGCCTGTTGCCGCGTTTCTACGACGTGGCCGCGGGGCGGGTCACCATCGACGGCGTCGACGTGCGGGACGTGACGCTGCACTCGCTGCGCGAGCAGGTCGGGGTCGTGTTCGAGGACGCCTTCCTCTTCTCCGACACGGTCCGCGCCAACATCGCCTACGGCAAGCCCGACGCGTCCGACGCGGCCGTCAGGTCGGCTGCGGCGGCGGCTGGCGCGACCGACTTCATCGAGGAACTCCCGCTCGGGTTCGAGACCGTCGTCGGTGAGCGCGGGCTCACGCTCTCCGGCGGCCAACGCCAGCGAATCGCGCTCGCCCGGGCGATCCTCAGCGACCCTCGGATCCTGCTCCTCGACGACGCGACCTCGGCGGTCGACGCCACCACCGAGGAGGCCATCCACGCCACCCTGCGCGAGCTGATGGCCGGGCGCACCACGATCCTCATCGCCCATCGCCGCTCCACCCTGCGCCTCGCGCAGCGCATCGCGGTGATCGACCACGGTCGGGTGGCCGACCTCGGCACCCACGAGGAGTTGATGGCCCGGAACGAGCAGTACCGGATCCTGCTCACCGGGCCCGAGGCCGACGACGACGCGGCGACGCTCGACGGTTCGTTCGACGGGGCCGACCAGCCGACGGCAGCAACCGCGACCAGCGACGCGGACGGCGTGACCGCCGCGGCCTGGACCGCGGTCGCGTCGGCGGGCCCCGTCGCGAGTGCCACCGTGACGGCAGTGGCCCGTTTCGGACCGGGCGGCGGTCAGGGCGGAGGCGGCGGTGCGATGGGGATGAACCTCGCGGCCACGCCCGAGTTGCTCGCGCGGCTCGCCACCCTCCCCGCGGCAGACGACACCCCCGAGGTCGACACGGCCGCGATGGCCGCCGAGACGCCAGGCCGGTTCCACATCAGTGAGTTCATCCGACCGTGGCGGGCGTGGCTGCTGTTCGGACTCGCGCTCGTCGCGGTCGACAGCGCGCTCTCGCTCCTCGGCCCCCTCCTCGTCAGTCGTGGTCTCGACTCCGGGGTCCACGCGAACGACATGCAGGTCGTCTGGGTCTCCGCCGCGATCTTCTTCGCCGCGGTCACGGTCGACTGGGGCGTCACGTGGGCCTACACCTGGATCACGGGCCGGACCGCCGAACGGGCGCTCTTCGGGTTGCGGGTGAAGATCTTCGCCCACATCCAACGCATGTCGCTCGACTATTTCGACAACGAACTCGACGGCCGGATCATGACCCGCATGACCACCGACGTCGAAGCGCTGTCGCAACTCATCCAGACCGGGCTCGTCACTGCGGTCGTGGCCGCGATCACCTGCGTCGGCGTGTTCGGATTCCTCGTCGTGTTGTCACCGGAGTTGGCGCTCGCCGCCGCCCTCGTGCTCCCGCCGCTGCTGATCGCAACTCTCTGGTACCGGCGACTCTCGTCGGTCGCGTACGGCCGCGCCCGCGAGGCCATCGCCAACGTCAACGCCAACCTCCAGGAGAACCTCTCGGGTGTGCGCGTTGCTCAGGCCTACGTGCGCGAGGGCCGCAACGTCACCGGGTTCCGATCGGTGAACGAGCAGTACCTCACCCACCGACTGCGCGCCCAGCGCCTCATCGCCTTGTACTTCCCGTTCGTCTCGTTCCTGGCTGACATCGGTGCGGTCGCGGTCCTCGGCGCGGCGACGCTCCTCGTCCCGCGCGGGGCGGTGAGTTCGGGCGTCGTCATTGCGTTCCTGCTCTACCTCGACATGTTCTTTGCGCCGATCCAGCAGCTCTCCCAGACTCTCGACACATGGCAGCAGGCGAAGGCGTCACTCGACAAGATCGAGGAGATCCTCGACACGCCGAGCGGAACCCCGGAACCCGAGGTGCCGATCGTGCCCGGCCGACTCCAGGGCCGCGTGCACTTCGACGCGGTCACCTTCGCGTATCCGACCGCCGTCGGTGAACCCGCGCTCGACGGCGTCAGCATCACGGTCGAACCGGGCGAGACCGTGGCCCTCGTCGGCGAGACGGGCGCGGGTAAATCGACGTTGGTGAAGCTGGCCGCCCGCTTCTACGACCCCGACGCGGGTGCGGTGACCGTCGACGGCATCGACCTGCGTGAGATCGACCTTGGGTCCTTCCGCCGCCAGTTGGGGATCGTCCCGCAGGAGGCGTTCCTCTTCACCGGGACGATCCGGGCCAATATTGCCTACGGCCGACCGGACGCGACCGACGCCGAGGTGGAGGCCGCGGCTCGTGCGGTGGGGGCACACGAGTTCGTGGCGAGCCTGCCGGACGGATACCTCGAGTCGGTGAGTGAACGGGGTCGCTCGCTCTCTTCGGGTCAGCGACAACTGCTCGCGCTCGCCCGCGCGCGGCTCGTCGATCCGGCGATCCTCCTGCTCGACGAAGCGACGTCCCAACTCGACCTCGCCAGTGAGGCACGCGTGCAGCGGGCCATGCAGGTCGCCAGCGAGGGACGGACCACGATCCTCGTTGCCCATCGGCTGCCGACGGCCGCGCGCGCGGACCGCATCCTGGTCGTCGACCGCGGCCGCATCGTCGAGGACGGCACCCACGCGGCACTGCTCGCTCGCGGTGGGGCATACGCCCGGTTGTGGGAGTCCTTCAGCGCGACCGGCGCGGCGCCGGAGCCGGTCGGGACCTAGCGTCCGCCGTCCCGGAGATCCGGATCAGGCCGAGCGCTCGCGGTCGTCGAGTTCGTCGGCGAAGAGCGGTGGAAATCCGCCGATACCGAGCTCGGCTGCATCCTCCATCGATTCCACCGGACCGCGCATTGCGCCCTGGCCGAGCAGGGAGTGGGGCAGGAAGCGGAAGACGATGGCCGCGCTCACCAGGGCCAGGATCGCGCCGACCGTCACCGCGAAGTGGATGCCGCCGACGAACGCCGAATCGGCAGCTGCGCTGAGCGCGCGACCGGCGGCGGGAGGGAGGGATTCCGCCACCCGCAGCGCACCGGCGATCGACGTCCGCGAGGCCGACCGGTCGGCGGGGCTCAGGTTGCGGAGGAACGGTGCCATCTTCGTCGCGTACTGCGACGCCGCGAGACTCCCGAGCACGGCGATGCCGAGCGCCGCCCCGAGTTCGCGGGTCGCGTCGTTCATCGCGGATCCTGCGCCCGCGCGCCGTGGCGGCACCGCCGACATGATCGACGCGGTCATGGGGGACATCGCGAGCGCGATGCCCGTGGTGAGCGGGATGACGCACAGGACGACGTACGCGTACGAGGTGTGGGGCGAGAGTCCGTTGAACAGGGCCAGGCCGGTGCCGATGCTCACCATGCCTGCGGCCACGGTGCGGTGAGCGCCGAAGCGCGCGCTGAGGCGAGGTGTGAACGGCGCGACGAACAGCATGATCAGCGCGATGGGCAACAGCCGGAGCGCCGTCGACAGCGCGGTGTACCCCAGCACCAGTTGGAAGTACTGCGAGATCAGGAACATCACGCCGTACATCGCGACGAACACGAGGATCATCCCGCCGGTGCCGGTACTGAAGGCGGGCAGGCGGAAGAAGTGCATGTCGAGCATCGGCGCGTCGGTGTGGAGTTCCCAGAACACGAACAGGGTGAGGACGACTGCGGCGATCGCCAGCGCGCCGAGGGTGGCTGCGCTGCCCCAGCCCTGGTCGGGCGCCTCGATCAACCCGTATACGAGCGCGACGATGCCGACGATGGAAAGGAGTGCACCGATCGGGTCCAGCTTCGCTTCCTCGGGATCGCGCGACTTCGGGATCACGAACCGTCCGGCGACCAATGCCACGACAATGATCGGGATGTTCACGAGGACCACCGACCCGTACCAGAAGTGGCCGAGGAGGAAGCCACTCGCGACCGGTCCGAGCGCGCCGGCCGCGCCGGTGATGCTGGCCCAGATCGCGATCGCCTTCGGGCGTTCGTGCGGAGGGAAGATGTTGATGATGATCGACAACGTCGACGGCATGATGAGTGCCGCCGCCGCGCCCATCACGGCGCGGCTCCAGATGATCTCGGTCATCGAAGTGGATGCGGTTGCGAGCAGCGCGCCGACGAGGAAGATGACGAGGCCGATCTGGAGCGCGCCCTTCCGGCCGAATCGGTCACCGAGCGCGCCGGTGGTGAAGAGCAGTCCGGCGAAGACGAGCGAGTAGAGCGCGACGACCCACTGGAGTTGGGACTCGGTCGCGTGCAGATCGCGCGACAGGGTCGGCAGGGTGACGTTGAGGCTCGAGTTGCCCACGAAGACGATCAGCAGGCTCAGGCAGAGGACGGCGAGCGCCCACCAGCGGCGGTCGTAGAGCTCGTGGGGCTCCGCCGCCGTGTCGGCGTCGGGTGGTGAAGACAAGGGGGATTCCTCGGGGGTTCGTACGGTGGGACGCAAGCGGAACTGTGATTCCGTTTGCAGTCACTATAATCGGAAGCATGGTTCCGGTTACCTCTCGATTTCCCGGTGGCAGCACCGAGGTTCCGGATCCCGCCGACGAGCGACCCCGCCGCGCCGACGCGGTACGGAACCGTGCGCTCGTGCTCGCGGCGGCCGAGGCCGTGTTCGCCGAGCAGGGGACCGGGGCCCAGATCGAGGAGATCGCGCGTCGGGCCGGCGTCGGTGTGGGCACGGTGTGCCGTCACTTCGCGAGCAAACAGGGCCTGCTCCAGGCGGTGTTGGCGTCGCTCTACGAATCGGTCATCGATCAGGCCGAGACGGCGCTCGCGCATCCGGATCCGGCGCTCGCGTTCGAGCAGTTCTTCGTGTCGCTGCCCGACTTCTACCTCCGCCACCGGGCCTTCGCCGAGCAGATGGCGAACGAGCTCGAACTCGCGGCGCAGCCGGTCCGGGACCAACTGATGGCCGCGATCTCCGAGCTGGTGACCCGCGCGCAGGCAGCCGGAGCCATCCGCACCGACATCGGTCCGGCCGACGTCTCGATGCTCCTCTCGGGTGTGGCGCATGCGACTGCGCTCGCCGGCGATCTCCAGCCGATGCTGAGGGAACGCAACGTTCGGATCGTGCTCGACGGGCTCCGCCGCGGCTCGACCGCCCCGCTCCCCGGCCGTTCGGTGTCGTTCGCCGAACTCCGCGACGCGAAGCAACACGGATCCCGCTGACCGCTCGCGCGGATGTGATGCGTGGCACCTTCGGGAATAGTTCTGCGGCGAAATCGGTCTGTGGCCGGTGAGGTGCGACATGGAACATCACCCGAACGAACATCACCCGGACGACTTCGTGACCGTGACGCCCAACCGGCCGTCGTGGATGCGTCGTGCCGCGTGCGCGGGCGTCGAGGTCGAGGTCTTCTTTCCCGAAGCCCGTCGCTCGGGCGACCGCGCGCGCCGGATCTGCGAGTCCTGCCCCGTGCAGGCCGAGTGTCTTGGCTTTGCCTTGGCGGATCGCACCACGGTCGGGATCTGGGGTGGAACCGACGAGGTGGAGCGCCGGCGTCTGCGGCGTAAGAAGCAGGCTGCGTAGACCCGCACGGTTCGCCTACGCCGGCGGTGGGTCGTCGGGCGCGGGACTGCGGACCGGGAGGTGGATCTGGGTCGCAGCACCCGGTTCGCCGGCCTCGATCTCGCGGCGCCGCTCGATTTCGGCGTTGAACTCGGCACCGAGCAGCACGGCCAGATTCGTGATCCACAGCCAAACCAGGAACACGACCACCCCGCCCAGCGACCCGTAGGTCGCGTTGTACGAATGGAAGTTGGCCGCGTAGACCGCGAAGAGCGCGGAGGCCACCAGCCAGAGCACCAGGGCCAGCAGACCGCCCGGGGTGAGCCATCGGAACCGGGGCATCTGCACGTTGGGCGCGCAGTAGTACAACACCGCAAACATCGTGATCACGATGATCGCGAGGACCGGCCACTTGGCGACGTCCCAGATCGTCAGCGCCGTCGGACCGAGGCCGACTGCGTCGCCGATCGCGCGTGCGAGTGGTCCGGTCGCGACGATCGCCATCGCAACGAGCGCGGCGCCGACGACCATCACGATGGTGATCGCGATCTGGAGTGGGCGCAGCTTCCAGAACGGCCGCCCCTCCTTCACCTCGTAGATCACGTTCGTCGCGCGGATGAACGCGCCTACGTATCCCGAGGCCGCCCACAGCGCGGCAACGAGGCCGATCCCGAGCAGCGCGCCCGCGCCACCCTTGTTCCGCACCACGCTCGTGATCGGCTGCCGGAAGGTCTCCACCGCGGAGTGCGGGCCGAGTTGGTCGACGATCTTCAGCAACGAGTTCGTGGTCTGCGGATAGCGCCCGAAGATTCCGACCAGCGCGACGAGCACGATGAGGCCGGGAAAGATCGAGAGCACGGCGTAGTAGGTGAGCGCGGCGGCCCAGTCCGTGAGGTGGTCGTCCTTCACCTCGCGCACGGTTCGGCGCAGGATGCGGCGCCACGAATCGGCCGACAGTTGCGTCGGCGATTCCGGCCCCGGCGCGGCCGTCGGCTCGAACTTGGTCTGCATGTGGGCCTCCGGTCGGTACCGGGGGTCTGCCCGTTCCTGGACCATCGAAAACGGGCGCCGGTCACCAACCCGGTCACCGACGCCCGGCTATCCCGGGCGCGGCGGCTTCAGGAAGCGGTGACGGGAACGCTCGCCAGCGTCGGGGGCGGCGGGATCTCCGGGGTGCACCGACTCCCGGTTGCGGGGAGGCCCGGGGCGGCGAGCACCGGGGGTTCGAGGAACGCGGGGTGCCGGAAGTCCAGACAGTCGAGCAGGTTGTCGGCGTTCGCATCCCGTCGGGTCAGCGCTCCGAGATTGAACTTGGTCTCGATGAAGCGCAGTACCGAGGTGTGGTCGTGGACCACGCTCGACACGTAGTTCGGCCGCGAGAACGGCGAGATGACGAAGGCCGGAACCCGAAGGCCGTAGCGGTCCCACGCCGCGGGGACGCCGGGTGCCGGTGCGACCGCCGGCGCAATGTCGTCGGGCGGGATCGCGGCGGGCGGTGCCACGTGGTCGTAGTAGCCGCCGTGCTCGTCGTACATGAAGAGGAGCACCGTCTTGGGCCATGCCGGGCTGCCCATCACCGCGTTGATCACCGACGCGCTGTAGGCCTCACCGAGTTGGATGTCGCTCGGGTTCTCCTCGGTGTACGAGTTCACCCCGGGGCTCACGATCGAGACGCTCGGGAGCGCTCCGGAGCGGCAGTCGGCGAGGAACTGCGGGTAGGTGCGGATCTTGTCCTGGTTCTCCTTGAAGGTCTTCGGGAACAGGAGGATGTCGGCGAGGTCCCACGCGTAGTCGTGCCACGAGATCCCGAACGCGTTGAGCTTGTCCCAGATGGTGCCGCCGACGGGGTGCGGCATGTTGAGCGCCTTCACGACGTCGGTCGTGACCAGGTCCTGGCAGGTGCCGGCCTGGAGGTACATACGGTTGGGATAGGTCTGCGCGGGCGCCGACGCGAACCAGCGGTCGCACAACGGGAACGTGTTCGCGAGGGACCAGTAGAACGGCAGGTCGGTGCCGTCCCAATACCGCATCGAGTTGTAGTTGTCGTCGAAGAGGAAGCCGTCCATCCGGCCGCCGTCGATCTGGCGGTGGGTCGACACCCAGTTCTGCGAGACCCCCCGCCCGCTCTGACAGGTGTCGGGAGCGTGGGTGACGGGGACGACCGTGCCGTGGGTGTCGACGTTGCTGTTGGTCGGCACGCCGCGGCGCACCCGGTACCCGTCGCCGCGGGGGAACATCCCGAAGTACGAGTCGTAGGAGTGGTTCTCCTGCATGTAGATGACGATGTGTTCGATCCCGGGCAGCAGGTCGGTGCCTTCCGGGCGGCGGGGATCCGGGCGATCGCCGGGTTGTCCCAACCGACCGGGATGCGTCGGGTGCTCCGGGTGTTCGGGGTGCTCGGGGTGCTCGGGGTGTCCGGGTCGTACCCAGGGATGGCACCCGGTGAGCGCCAGCCCGGACACTGCGCCGAGTCCGAGGAGAAACCTGCGTCGATCGAAGTCCGAGGTCATGGCGGGCAACGCTACGTTCATCGTCCGCTTTGCGCACGTCCTCCCGAGTCGTGCCCACCGCTCATGCGCAGCCTTGCGTGTCGACGGGGGCGGTTGCGCCGGCGGCGCCGGTGAGGTCGTCCCGGATCTGGGACG
>JBBQXR010000023.1:0-17572 GCA_038209455.1 Acidimicrobiia bacterium | reverse complement strand
GTTGCAGACCGGCGAAGGACCCCTGTGGTGGGGTGCCGAGGACGCAGTCGAGGTCTTGCGGTTCGCGCTCGCCGTGTATGCGAGCAGTGAGCGGGGTGGGGTGGGCGTCGACCCGGCGACGGTGAGCTAACGCGCGTAGCGCGCGTGGACGTCGGTGACGAACGACGCGCACCGATCCGCGAACGGCGTGCTCTGCACCTCGAGCACGTTCTCGGCGTTCATCTCGCCGGAGTGCGAGCAGTTGAACGAACCGGTCATCACGACGTCGTCGCAGACGACCATCTTGGCGTGCATGTAATCGTGGGTCGTGCCCGGCGCGTAGGGCGTCGACGCCTTCTCCGCCACCAGTCCCGATTGCAGGACCTTCTCGGCGAGTGGCACCTTCCACGCGGCGCGTTCGTTGAGCTTCCACTGCGAGATCGCACCGTGCATCTGGGGCCCGTCGATGGCGATCGTCGCGCCCGTGGGCATGGTGCCGGCATCGATCCGGGCCACCAGCGCCTGGAGTACCTCGGCCGAGGTCAGCACGGGTGAACAGAGGTTGATCCGGGTGCGTGCTTCGGTGATCCGTTGCCCGATGAGTTCGCTGATCGCTCGACCGCGCGCCGGGGAGAACAACGCCCGCACGTGCAGGGGCTGGCCGGAATACTCGAGTGTGGCGGGGGAGTCGTCGAGGTTGCCGCTGTCCTCGACCTTCCCACCGGTCCAGAGCTGGTCGAAGTCGATCTGGTACGCCGCCGCGAGATCGGCCGACGGGATCACGACGATCGCGTTCTCCTGCCGGGTCCACGAGTCGTCGGTCCAGTTCGTCGAGCCGGTCCACACCGAGCCCGCATCCCGGATGACGTACTTGTGGTGCATGAGGTCGGGGATCCCGGAGATCGCACGGAACGGCACGCTCTGGGTGAGCCGTTCGAGGAGCGACGCGCCGGTCTGCGGAGCCGCCTTGCTCACCGGTGGGATCGGCGGGGTGTGGTCGGGCGTCTTCCCGAGGTCGTTGTAGACGGCCCGAACCCGCACGCCGCGCTGCTCGGCCGCGGCAAACGCGGCCAGGAGCCGGTCGGCGCGATCGGCCGCGAGATGAGCGTCGTAGATCGCGATGTCGAGCGATTGCTGCGCACCGTCGATGTAGCTGACGAGGCGGTCGAGGATGTCGGTGGCGGGTTGGCCACCATCGGTGAGGAAGGTGAGATCGAGGTCGGTCACCGCCAGAACCTAGGGCGTAGGTTGCCGGGGATGGAACTCACCGATCGGGTCGTCATCGTCACCGGTGCATCACGCGGCATCGGCAAGGGACTCGCGCTCGGCCTCGCGGCCCAGGGTGCCGCGGTGGTCTGCGCGGCGCGCTCGGTGGGTCGGACCGCCGAGAACCTGCCGGGCACGATCCACGAGACCGTCGACGCGATCGAGGCCGCGGGCGGCCGCGCGCTCGCAGTGCAGTGCGACATCGGGATCGCATCCGACATCGAACGGCTCGTCGCGTCGACGATCGCCACGTACGGCCGGGTCGACTGTCTCATCAACAACGCAATGGCCCAGACCCGTACTCCGTTCGCGACTTCCACGGTCGAGGACTGGGACGAGTCCATGCGGGTCAACGTGCGCAGCCTGTACCTGTCGTGCCGCGCGGTGGTGCCTCACATGACCGCCCAGGGCGGCGGCAGCATCGTCAACGTGTCGTCCGGCGGCGCGGGTCACGAGTCCACACCGTTCATGCCGCCGGGCTACGTGATCTACGCGACCGCGAAGGCCGCGATGGAGCGGTTCTCCACCGCGCTCGCGCCGGAACTGCGCGAGTTCGGGATCACGATCAATGCCTTGCGTCCGGGTGCGGTGAAGACCGAGTTGTCGACGCGTGAAATGGGCCCCGACCACGACTGGACGGGCTGGACGAGCCCCGACGCCGTCGTTCCCGCGGCCGCGTTCCTCACCACCCAGATCGACACCGACTTCACCGGTCGGGTGGTGGACTCGACTCAGTTCGGCACCGTTTGGCCGTGACCGTCCGGCGCGATGCCTGAGCGCTCGGGAGTCGCGTGGCATCGTGGCGCCATGTCCGACATCGCATTGACCGCCGGCGCGCCGCTGGAACCGCTTCGCTCCCCGGTCGGCCGGTTCACGACCACGGTCGTCGACCCCGACCGCGCCGGCCGCGAGTTCCCGGTCGGCGTCTGGTATCCGGCGGAGGTCGGATCGGCCGAGGCCCTGTCGTTCTACGAGGTCATTCCCGGGATCGGGTTCACCGCATCGGCCCACGATGACGCCGCGATGCTCGAAGGTCGCCACCCGCTCGTGCTCTGGTCGCACGGGCGCTTCGCCACCGGCGCGAACTACGCGCTGCTCGGCGAGGCCCTCGCGGCGCGCGGTTTCGTGGTCGTCGCGCCGGAGCACCGTGGCGACGCGCTCGGAGACTGGCTCACCGGTCAGTCGGTCGACGATGCCACCAACGAAACCAACCGGATCGGTGACGCCCACTTCGTGCTCGACTCGGTCCTCGCCGGTACCGGTCCGCTGGCCTGGTTGACCCCATTCGTCGATTCGGATCGCGTCGCCGCGGCAGGTCACTCCTACGGCGGGTTCACCGCGCTCTCGGTGGGCAGCGGCGCCACCAAGCATCGTTCGGTCCGGGCGGTGGCGGGACATCAGACCCTCACCCGGACGATGCCCAAGACCGTGTTCGAGGAACTGCTCGTGCCGACTCTTCTCGTGGTGAGCGCACTCGACGCGACGACCCCGCCGACCACCGACGCCGACCGCGCGTGGGCCAAGCTCGGCGCGCCCGACGCATGGCGCGTCGACGTTGCGCGAGCGGGACACCAGGCGTGCAGCGATGTCGGTCTCTACCTCGAGCTCGCGCCGCAGGTGCCGGACGTCCCTGATCTCGTGCGCGGCTTCGTGGCGTCGATGGGCCCGGATGTCACCGGCGTCGCCGGGGAGCCGTGGCGCTCGACGGTGCTCCAGCAACTGGAGACCTTGGCCGCGTTCCTCACCGGCGCCCTCGGCATCGACGCGGCGGCGGGAGCACGCGAGTTGGCTGCCGTGGGTGCTGCAAGCGGAGTGGAGCTCTCGGTGCGAGGCGGCTTCCCGACCTGACCTCGGCAGCTCAGATCAGCCGGGCTCAGATCAGGCGGATGAGCGCGGAAAGCCCGACCACGACGATCAGCCCGCGCAAAACCCTCGGATCGAGCCGCCGGCCGACGGTGGCGCCGAGCTGCCCGCCGATCACCGACCCCACCGCGATGCAGGCGACGATCGCCCAGTTGACGTCGGTGGCGATGATGAAGGTCGCCGAGGCGACGAGGTTGACGCTCATCGCGAGGACGTTCTTCACCGCGTTCAGCCGCTGGAGGTCGTCGGCGAGGAAGATGCCGAGCACCGAGATGAGGATGATTCCCTGCGCGGCCCCGAAGTAGCCGCCGTAGATCCCGGCGCCCGCAACGAGGGCCATGAGGAGCGGTGTCACCTGGCTCTGCGCGTGGCCGCGTGCGGCCAACCAGCGCGAGAGGCGCGGTTGCACCACCACCAACGTGAGTGCGATCAGGATCAGCACGATCACGACCTTGGTGAACACCTTGCCGGGGAGCGTGAGCAGCAGGATCGAGCCGGTGAGCCCGCCGATGAGTGATGCCGGCACCAGCCGTCGGAGTCGGTACCGTTGGCCGCGCAGCTCCCGTCGGTAGCCGATCGTGCCCGACAACGCGCCCGGGACCAGGCCGATGTTGTTCGACACGTTGGCGAGCACCGGCGGGTAGCCGAGCGCGATCAGGGTCGGGAACGTGATGAGCGAACCCGAGCCGACGACGGTGTTGATCATCCCGGCGGCCATGCCGGCGATCGTGATGAGGACTGCGTCGCCGGGGCTCACGGGTGCTCGAATCTACGGCGTGCTTCAGTCGCGGCGCGCGATGAGCCATTCGTTGCGGATGCTCTCGACGAACTCCGCGTTGGAGCGCCCTTCCATCTCGAGGGTGTCGAGTACCTGGTGCACCAGCATGAGGTGGAACTCGTCGGCCGTGCTCGGGCGCAGTTGCATGCCGTGGGTCTCGATGCCGCGCTCGATCTCGAGGCCTGCGGTGTAGAGCGCCTTCATCAGGAACTCCACCCGTTCGGGCGACTCGTCGGTCTCCCAGTGGAACGGACCCGGCTGTTCCGCGGCGGTCCGCCACGCGCGGATCAGCCCCTCGAAGCCGTCCATCGCGGAGGTGGCGAGCGATCGGGGCGCGACCCGGCGCAGGTCGGTCAACGCCGAGTCTGCGTAGTCGAGCCACGCGGTCGCACTGGCGCGCGACACGGGCCCGATCTCGATCTTCATCGGGCGATTGTCGCACTCTGGGTGGGGTGGCGGTATTCCGGTGCCCCGCTGAGAGACCACTGAACGTCGTGGTCCGGCTTTGCCGAACCTTTGCGTACCGGCTGGATCGGGCCTCGAAACCGAACCGTAGGGTCCAGCGGTGCCTTCCGGTTCGGTCCTCGCGATCCCCAGCCGACCTCGGTTTCGCGCCAGCGTCGGTTGGGTCATCCTGCCGCTCCGCGCCTTCCTCGGCGTCACATTCGTCTTCGCCGGGCTCCAGAAGTTGGCGGATCCCAACTACCTCGACGACCGCGCCCCGAGTGGTGTGCACCAGCAGATGCTCGCGGCTTCACGGACGAGTCCGATCGGGGGAGTGCTCACCACGTTCGCGCATCACGCGACGCTCGTCGGTCTGCTGATCGCGTTCGCGGAACTCGCGATCGGCGTCGGTGCACTGCTCGGACTCTGGACGCGCGTCGCGGCGATCGGTGGTGCCGTCGTCTCGATCGGGTTCCTCCTCTCGGTGAGCTGGCACTCGCATCCCTATTACCTCGGCTCGGACATCGTGTTCCTCTTCGCGTGGACGCCGTTGGTCGTGGCGGGCGCGGGCGGTGTCCTGAGCCTCGATGCACTGATCGCGGCGCGCGCACGCAAGCAGATGCGCCTCCCGCCCATGGGTCGCGTCGACATCGAGTTCGCTGCGGTCCGCGGTCTCTGCGGTTCCTACGCCAAGGGTCGGTGCGAGCGGCTCCAGGGCGCGGCGTGTGATCCGGTTCCGTGTCCCATCCTCGGACAGACGCCGCGCTTGCGGCGGGAGGTGGCCGGCGAACTCGATCGTCGCGAGTTCCTCGGTGCGGCCCGCGCCGCGGCGGGAGTCGCGGCCGGCGCGACCGTGGTGGCCGGGAGCGCGGCCGGGCTCGGTCGGTTGCTGCACGTGTCGTCACCGGCGCAGCGCACGGTGGCGTTGGGGAAATCCGGGCCGGTCGGTGCCTCGTCGACCACCAGCACCTCGAGCCCTCCTGCCGCCTCCACCGCGCCGACGACGGCCACCACCGCACCGCCGCATCCACCGGGGACGGCGATCGGACCGGCGAGTTCGGTCCCGGTGGCCGGTGCGGCGAGCTTCACCGACCCGATCTCGGGTGTGCCCGCGTACGTCGTGCAGCCGACGGCCGGCGTCTACCGCTGCTTCTCGGGAGTCTGTACTCACGCCGGATGCACGGTCGACTACTCCCAGGCGGGCAACCGATTCCATTGTCCGTGCCACGGCGCGGAGTTCGACGCCGCCACCGGTGCGGTGCTGGGCGGGCCCACGAATCAGCCGCTCCCGGCGATCACGGTCGCGGTGGGCTCGGACGGTCAGCTGTACGTCGCCGACTGACCCGTGCGCAGGGGTTGCTATCGTCTCCGATCGCTCGGCCCCGCCCGACGGGCATTCGCGGCCGAACTCGGAGACACGGGAGCAGTTCGTGAATCAGCAGCAGTTGGAGAAGGTCACGTCGGCACCGGGCTTCATCGCCGCGCTGGACCAGAGCGGCGGCAGCACGCCGAAGGCGCTCGCGCTCTACGGCGTCGACGAGAGCGCGTACTCCAACGACGAAGAGATGTACACGGTGATGCACGAGATGCGGACCCGGATCATCAAGAGCCCGAGCTTCAACGGCGACCGCATCCTCGGCGCCATCCTCTTCGAGAACACCATGGACCGCTCGATCGACGGCCAGGAGACCTCGCACTACCTCTGGGACGTGAAGAACGTGGTCCCGTTCCTGAAGGTCGACAAGGGCCTGGCCGACGAAGCCGATGGCGTGCAGGTGATGAAGCCGATGCCCGACCTCGATGCGCTCCTCGCGCGAGCGGTCACCAAGGGTGTGTTCGGGACCAAGATGCGTTCGGTCGTCAAGCTGGCCGACGTCACCGGCGTGAGCGCGATCGTCGATCAGCAGTTCGAGGTCGGCCGCCAGATCCTCGGTCACGGTCTCGTTCCCATCATCGAGCCCGAGGTCGACATCCACAGCCCCGCGAAGGCGGAGGCCGAAGGCCTGCTCAAAGCGGCGATCACCGCGCAGCTCGACGCGCTCGATGCGGGTCAGGGCGTCATGTTGAAGCTCACGCTCCCCGAGGCCGACGACTTCTACCAGGACCTCGTCGCCCACCCGAACGTGGTTCGGGTCGTGGCCCTCTCCGGCGGTTACAGCCGTGAAGAGTCGAACGCCCGGCTGTCGCGCAACCACGGTGTCGTCGCGAGCTTCTCGCGTGCCCTCACCGAGGGTCTGAGCGCCCATCAGAGCGACGCCGAGTTCGACGCCGCGCTCGACGCGTCGATCGGCAGTATCGCCGCCGCCTCCAACACCTAGGCGCGATTAGTTCAGGGTCTGGGACGCGCGGGAGAGCTGATCGAAGAGGTCCGCGGGTAACGAGTCGCGCAACTGGTCGACCGGTGCGCGACCGGCGAACCCCTCGACCAGTTCGACCGCAGAGCCGGCGGGCACTGCCGAGGCGCGATCAGCGGCCGTGATCTCGATGCCCTCGCCGATCCGGACCCGCAGGGCGGGGCCCGGCAGGTCGTCGAACGCGAGCGTGCAGTCGATCTCCGCCTCGGGTCCGGGTCCTACGGGACGAGGGTCGCCGAGCAAACCGCCCTGGAGCCCGGCGAAGCACACCATGAACCACGTGACGGCCAGAAGTTCGGCGGGGTCCCGGCCCGGGTCCGCGCCCATCGGCACGAAGATGTCGCGCTCGTGGAGCCACGAGTCCCACAACATGTGGCCGAGGATGCACGTGGCCGGGAGGTGCCCGAGGGGCGACTCGCACCGACGGTGCCAATCCTCCGCCGTGAACGCATCGAAGATCCCGGCGGCGGTCGTCCCCGCGCTGGTGAACTGCTCGAAGAGTTCGGGCGCCGGTGTGGACCGCGTCCCGGCGACGAGGTCGTCGGTGGATCGGCTCGGGTCGAAGCCTTCGAGCATCGTGGCGGGCGCCGCGCCGGCGCGGGACTGACCGAGCGTCAGCGCCCAGAAGCCGTCGACGACCACGAGATGGCCGATCACGTCGCGCACGTTCCACGCGTCGCAACGCGTGGGTCGTTCCCAGTCGGGTTCGGCCAGATCGCGGAGCGTTGTCTCGAACCGGGACCGGTGCGAGCGCCACGGCTCGAGTGCGATCGCGAACGCGGGATCGACGGCGATCTCGGGCGGCACGTCGCCGTCGCGTTGGTAGTGCTGTCGGAGCGGGCGGATCCCCATGTGCACTCTTTCGGGTCGTCGGCGGGCGAAGGTGGTCGCGTTCGGAGGCACTCTTCCGGGCCGGCGGTGGTGCGGGCAAGCCGATATCGACGACCGGCGAAAAGGGCTGCCGCGGTGGTGATGAACCGTTAGGGTCAGGTGCGGTCGCGGGTGTGAGGCGCGGTCACCAGGATGCAGTTCCGCAGGCCTGGGCGACAGTGGAGGATCACATGGGCGACAAGTCTCCGAAGAAGCCGAACCAGAAGAAGCCGGGCAAGTCCCTCAAGGAAAAGCGCGCCGACAAGACCGAGAAGCGCGCCGGCAAGAAATCCGGGTACGGCAGCTGAGTGATGCCGAAGGTCCCACCAATGTCTGCGTGGTGCTCCTCGATTCACTGAACCGTCACCACCTCGGCGCGTACGGAGGCACCGAGTTCGCAACGCCGAACCTCGATCGCTTCGCGGCCCGGTCCACGCGGTTCACGAACCACGTCACCGGCTCGCTGCCGTGCATACCCGCGCGGCACGACATCCTCGTCGGCGCGCTCGACTTCCTCTGGAAGCCGTGGGGCTCGATCGAGCAGTGGGAACAACCCATCACGCGTGTGTTGAGCGCGTCCGGCGTGACCACGATGCTGGTCACCGACCATCCGCACCTGTTCGAGACCGGCGGCGAGAACTACCACATCGACTTCGACGGGTGGGATTACGTCCGCGGCCACGAGGGTGATCAGTGGCGGACCTATGCGGATCCCTCGTGGTTGGGGACGCCGACGCTGCCGGCGCGCGCCGCCGGATGGTTCTACGAGCAGGTCTTCGGCGTCGACGCGATCCACCGGGGCTACGACCGGTCCCGCACGTTCTTCCGCACCGAGGCCGACTTTCCGGGCCCCCGCACCATGACCGAGGCGGCCCGATTCCTGAGGGAAGCCACGCCGCATCACGACCGCTGGTTCCTCTTCGTCGACGAGTTCGATCCCCACGAGCCGTTCGATACTCCGCCACCCTGGGTCGGCCGCTACGACGACGAACCGTGGGCGGGTGACCTGCTCATCTGGCCCCCGTACGCAGAGGGCGCGATCTCACGCGGCCAATTGACCGAGCGTGAGGGCCGGCACGTGCGCGCCAACTACGGCAGCAAGCTGTCGATGATCGACCACTGGTTCGGTCGGGTCCTCGACGAGTTCGACGCCCGGAACCTGTGGGCCGACACCGCGCTCGTCCTCTGCACCGACCACGGGCACTATCTGGGCGAGGTCCGCAACGGCAACGACCTCTGGGGCAAGCCGGGGGTGCCGCAGTACGAACCGCTCGGTCACACACCGCTGATGATCGCGTGGCCCGGTGTCGACGGCGGTGGCACGTGCGATGCGCTCACCACGAACGTCGACCTGTTCGCCACGATCGCCGACGTCTACGACGCCACCGTTGCGCACCCGACCCACGGTGCATCACTCGCCCCGCTGCTCACCGGCGCGGCCACCGCGATCCGCGACTGGGCGATCGGTGGCGTGTTCGGGAGTTGGGTCCAGGTCACCGACGGGAAACGAAAGTACGCGCGCGGTCCTGCGGGTGATCTCTTCCCGCTGTCGATGTGGTCGAACCGATGGTCGACGATGCCGCTGCACCTCCCGGGAGTGCAGGGTCTACCGGATCCGGACGACCGGGCATGGCTCGATCACATGCCCGGTTCCGCAATCCCGGTGATCCGCCAGCCGTTCGCGGCGGGGGACCGGCTGCCGTTCTGGGTGGGCCGGGCTGCCGTCGACCGGCACGAGTTGTACGACGTCTCCCTCGATCCCGACGAGCAGGAGAACCGCGTGGGGACCCAGGACGAGGCCGACATGATCGAACTCCTCCGCGCCGCACTCGCAAACGTCGAAGCGCCCGAGGAACAGCTCGTCCGGCTCGGCCTCACCTGACCCGTCCGCGCAGCGTCAGTCCGTACTGCGGAGGAGGCGGCCGGCGAGAGCACCGGTGTGCTCGCCGTGGTCGAGGAAGGGCTGGCCGTTGACGATCGTGTGGTCGATGCCGCGGGCGCGTTGGACGAACCGCGGTGCGGCGCCGGGGCAGTCGTGGACGATCTCGGGGATCGGCAACCACATGGCCTCGAGGTCGATCACGTTGACGTCGGCGTACGCGCCGGGACGCAGGACGCCCCGGTCGCGGTACCCGACGAAGTCGGCGGTGTCCGACGTGAGGCGACGGACACCTTCTTCGATGGTCATCACTCCCTGGTCTCGGATCCAGTGGGAGAGGAAGAACGTCGGCTGGCTCGCGTCCATGATCTGGGTGGCATGCGCGCCGGCGTCGGCCAGTCCCATGATGGTGACGGGGGAGCGGAGGAGTTCGGCGATCGCGTCGAAGTCCTCGTTGAGCACCGGCCAGTTGACGACGGCGCGGCCGTCCGTTGCCACGAGCGTGTCGACGTACAGCTCGACCGGACTGATCCCGAGCCGGCGTGCGTGCGCGCCGATGGAGTCCTCGGGCCCGTAGCAGTATGAGGCACCGGTCTCCGGCGTCATCAGGTACATGCGGTCGAACGACGACGCGTCGGTCGCGAGACCGTCGCGGACGAGCTGCGCTCGCACCTCTGCGTCACGCAGCATGCCGACGCGGCCGGCGAAGTCGTGGTCGCGGATCGCCGCGTACGAGGGCAGGTTGTCGATCGGCGTGTTGGCGGCGAGCCCGAACAGCACGCCGATGCCGCGCGGGGTCGTCTGGGGCCGGAGGCGCGCGCCGTGCGCATTGGCGTCGACCGCGAGTTCGAGGACGCGCCGGTAGTGGTCGCCGAGCGATCGCATCTGCATCAGATTGAACGTGAACGGACGGTTGAGGGAGCGGCTCAGCTCGGCGATCCAGGCCATCTCCTCCTCGGCGCGCGAGGTACAGCCGTCGACCTCGTTGTACCGCGGCGCGCATTCGAGGACGCCCCGACCGAGGCGGCCGAGTGGCTCGGCGATGGTGAAGAACTCGCGTGGCTCGGCCCAGGTGCCCGGGACCCAGCGTCCGTCCGGCACCCGGTGGGTGAGCGAGCGGGAGATCGAATAACCGAGCGCGCCGGCTTCCATCGCCGATTCGACCTCGTGCGCCATGGCGGTGAGTTCGTCGTCGGTGGCGACGTAATCCGGTTCGCAGGCTGCGTCACCGATCACGTACGTCCGCAACGCGACATCACCGACGTAACCCCCGGTGTTGATGCCCTTGGGCATCGCGTCGATCACGTCGAGGTACTCGCCGTAGGACTCCCAGTTCCACGGGAGTCCTTCGTGGATGCACGAGGCGGGGATGTCCTCCACCGACTCCATCGCCCCGGCCAGCACTTGCGCCTGGCCGGGGCGGACCGGCGCGAAGGTCATGCCGCAGTTGCCCATCACCACCGACGTCACGCCGTGCCAGCACGACGACGACATCAACGGATCCCACCCGATCTGCGCGTCGAGGTGGGAGTGCAGATCGACGAACCCGGGCGTGACGTGGCGACCGTCGGCATCGATGACGCGTTGCGCGCGGCCGAGCGTTCCCGGATCGCCGATCTCGGTAATCCGATCGCCCGAGATCGCGACGTCGGCGGCGCGGCTCGGCGCGCCGGTACCGTCGACGACGGTGCCGTTGGTGATGAGCAGATCGTGCGCCATGCGTGGGCCTACTTCCCGGAGAGTCGGGCGACGATCGCCGCGACGGTGTCGATGGAGTCGTCGTTGAACACGTAGTACGAGAGGTCCCAACGATCCCGACGCTCCTCGAGCGTGGCGCAGATCTGGTCGACCGAACCGATGAGCACGTGCGGGCTCGCCAGGACGCCCTCCGCGGTCAGATCCGCGGCTGCGTCCGGCGGCAGGCTGCCGGCGATCGCGGTCGCGGTGGCGTCACGGTCGTCGGTGACGATGACGAACGGCACCACGATCGACATCTCGATGTCGGCGTAGCGGTCGCCCGCCGCGTCGCGGATCCATCCGAGCTTGCGGTCGGTCGCGTCGGCCGTGGCGTCGGGCAGGTTCTGGTCCTCCCAGGCCGCGTTCGACTTTCGGGCCGGGTTCAAGCCGATGATGTCGGCCTCACGTGCGGCGATCCGCAACATCCGGGGACCGCCGCCCGCGATCATGATCGGCGATGCGACCGCGGGCACCGGATACGCCGTGTGGTCGGTAATCGTGTACTGCTCGCCGGAGAATCGCACCGACGTGCCGGACAGCAGACCTTTGACGATGGCGACCGCTTCCTACATGCGCGAGACCCGGACGCCCGGCGCGTCGAAGTCCATCCCGGCCTGTTCGTAGTCGGGGGCCATCCAGCCGGCGCCCAACCCGACCTCGACGCGACCACCGGTGAGATGGGCGATGGTCGCCATCTCCTTCGCCAGTACCAACGGATGGCGGTAGTCGTTGTCGAACACGAGGCAGCCGACCCGCAATGTCTCGGTCGCGCAGGCCGCCGCGGTCATCGCGGCGATCGGGCCGAGCTGGGTGTCGAAGTGGTCACGCAGGAACAGCGTGGAGAACCCGAGCCCCTCGATACGGCGGGCTGCGTCGACCCATGCCGAGCCGGGCGCCGCGTCCGAGCTGTGCACGCCGAAACGGAAGCGGCGGTCGTGGGCCATGGGGTACTCCTTGGTCGGGGGATGGGATCTTGTCATGCCCGTCGTGCGCGAGGATCGGGCATGGCCAACCCCGATGTCTTCACCGTGATCGATGCCGACGGGATCGAGATCACGGGTACGAGATGGACCGTCGAATCACCGCGCGCAGTGGTGCACATCGTGCACGGCCTCGGTGAGCACGCGGCCCGATACGGCCGCCTGGCGCACGCGCTCAACCAAGCGGGTTACTGCGTGTACGCCGACGACCACCGGGGGCACGGCCGGACCGGCCTCGCCATGGGTGGTCTCGGGCCGCTCGGACCGCGCGGCATGGCGGGCACCCTCGACGCGGTCCACTCGGTGAGTCGGTTCGTGGAGACGGCACACCCGGGCGCGCCGTTCGTGCTGCTCGGTCACAGTTGGGGATCGATGCTCGCGCAGCGTTACGCCGTGGAGTGGCCGAGCGAACTCCACGCGCTCGTGCTCAGCGGGACCCGGTTGATGCTGCCCCCGTTCCGCGACACCGGGACGTTCAACGACGACTTCGCGCCGGCCGCGACCGACTACGACTGGTTGAGCCGTGACCCCGCAGAGGTCGCGAAGTACGTGGCCGACCCGTGGTGTGGGTTCTCGCCCGACTTCCCGGCTGACGAGATGGCCTACCTCGCCGGTCCGCCCACCGACGCGGTGCCGGCGTCCTTGCCGATTCTCATCCTGAACGGATCGGTCGATCCGGTGGGCGGGGAAGCGAGCGGTCAGGCGCTTGCCGATGCGTACCGGGCGGTCGGCGTGCGCGACGTGACCTTCCGGTGTTACCCGGATGCGCGCCACGAAGTGTTCAACGAGACCAACCGGGACCACGTCACCGCCGACCTCATCAGCTGGCTCGACGAGCGCAGCTGAGCGCGCTCAGTCCTCGATACCGAGCACGCCGAGGTCGCCTTCGATCTGTCCGCCGTCGGTGATCCACTGCATCACCACGGCTTCCCCTTCGCTCGGGTTGTAGATGTCCTCCTGGCGGGACCATTCGCCGTTGCCGGCGTACTCGAGGATCGTCACGCAGCCGAAGCGGTACACCGCGTCGCCGCCCTTGGGGTCGGGGAACACCTGCCACGGGTAGAACACGACGCGGTTGCCCTCGATCACGTGCCAGGCCACCGGGAACTGCATCATCGGCACCGGTGCCATCACCTCGACGATCTTGGCCCGGATGGCGTCCCGTCCGACGATGGTCCCGAGGTGGTGTTCGACCCACTCGCAGTCTTCGCTGTGGAGATCGGCCCATGCACTCCAGTCACCGGCGTCACCGGCGGCGACGAACGCGTCGAACGCAGCCTCGACCTCGGCGCGGGGAAAGGTGGGCTCGCTCATCGGTGACTCCTCGATCGGCGGTGTGCCGCGCAGCGTATCGGTGACGTGCCGGTAGCGGTTCAGGCCGTGCGCGCCTCGTAGCCGTCGAATCCGTCCTCGACGGCCAGCACGATGCGGCGGGTCTCGAAATACGGCACGGTCCAGAGTGGCGTGTCCCGCAACGCTTCGTACAGGTCGTACCAGGCGGTGAGAGACGCGGTGTCGATCACGGCGACATCGGTGGGGTCGGCCGAGAAGGCCTCGGCATCGAACCAGCGGAACGTGAGCGCCGGCGCAGCGGCGACGAGGAGCGGTCGCAGGTGCACGTCGATCACGGTGCGCCGCTCCCGGCGGGGAAGTGCGAGCCACGCGGGGGTGGTGTTGACGTGGAGGAAGACGGTGTAACGCTCGATCATGCGATGCACCATAACTGTAACGACTGTTACAGTCAACGGGATGGCCCGCACGATCGACGAAGCCCGCCGCGCGGACCTGCTCCGCGCCGTTGTCGCCTACCTCGAACGGGAGGGCGTTGCGTCGCTGTCACTGCGACCCTTGGCCGCGGAGCTCGATACGAGTGCCCGCATGTTGCTCCACTACTTCGGATCCAAGGAAGCACTCATCGAGCGTGCGTTGGCGGCAGTCCGCCCCGACGTCGACGGGCTCGTGCAGGGCATCGACTCATTCGAAGGTGTGCGCCGCGCGGCGCGGGCGATCTGGCGGTCGATTACTCGCGGCGCCCAACGGCCGAGCATGACGGTGCTCAACGAGGTGATGGGTCTGGCCGTCGCGCAACCGGAAGCGTTCGGTCCGATCGGGCGTGAGAGTGTCCACGCCTGGGTGATGTCGGTGCGCGACGTGCTGATCGGACTCGGCCGCTCATCCCCGGATGCGACTGCGATCGCCACCGCGCTCGTCTCGGGTCTGCGCGGCCTGGCGATGGACGTCGCGCTCACCCATGAATGGTCTCGCGTCGACCGCGCCGCCGACTCGCTGATCGACGCGCTGCTCGCGTAGCCGCGCGGCGCGTGCTGGGAGAAGCGTGGGAAATCACCATGAGAATTGTTGATGCGGTTCTTACGAGTGTCTCGCATTGCTTTCGCGCGGGCCGTCCAGAGTGCTCCTCATCCCGAGATGCGGGACGCAACCAGCCCAAGGAGCAATCGATGGAGACGAACGAAGCAGTCAGTCAACCGAAGCGCCCGGGACGTCGGCGAACGTCCTGGGTGGCGACCGCCGCAGTCGCAACCGGTCTCGCGATCGGCGCGGCCGGATTGGCGGGAGCCGCGACCGGTGGGTCCGGAACCGCCACGACCGGCACCGCCGCCACCGGTACCGGCTCGACGGCGGCGGCCATCGCGCCGGCGGCACCCAGTGGGAACCGGCCGGACCCGAGCACCATGAGCCACGGACCGGGCGAGACGCTGCTGACCGGTGACAACGCGACCAAGGCCGAGGCGGCCGCGCTGAAGGCGGTACCGGGTGCGACCGTCATCCGGGTCGAGACGGACTCGAACGGTGGCGTGTACGAGGCGCACCTCAAGCAGGCCGACGGCTCCTTCGTCACGGTGCAGTTCGACAAGGACTTCAACGTGACCTCCACGGACAGCGGCTTCGGCGGCGGCCCCGGGGGCCACGGCGGCCCCGGGGGCCACGGTGGCCCACCTCCCGCCGGCGTAGCTTCCGGCGCGACCGGAGCCGCCACCTCGAACTGACCCCACCGCACCGCCTCAACCCCCCACGAGAAGGCCCCGCCGATACGGCGGGGCCTTCTGGTTTGGCTCTCCGCCCTTACTGCCCGTCCGCTCACCCTCCTGATGGTCATGCCCTCTGTGGCTTCGCTCCCGGGCTGCTCGCTCCGCGGGCTCCGCTCGGGGAGCTGCTCACGCTTCTTGGCACCCGAACCGGAGCGAGGAAGGAGCGGCGGTGAGCAGGCGCGGAGCGAACCGCACGTCAGGCATGACCGTCAGGAGTGTGAGCGGAGCGCCAGAAGCGGAGTGTGCGAGCTACAACCTAAAACCAACAACGGCACCGCCGTCGGGGTGGTTGCGGGCGAAGACGGTGCCACCGTGGTCCTCGACGACTTGAGCGACGATCGCGAGGCCGAGTCCGGAGCCGGGCTCGGTGCGGGCGACGTCGGCGCGGTAGAAGCGGTCGAAGATCTTGGGCAGGTCGGCGGGCGGGATGCCGGGACCGTGGTCGCGGACCTCGAAGGTCGTCCCGTGAACGGAGATCTCGATCGGCGCACCGGAATCCGACGCACCGGCCCCCGACGCACCTCCACCGTGCTTGATCGCGTTGTCGACCAGGTTGGAGGCGGCCCGGGTGAGTGCCTTCGATCGACCGACGATCGGCGTGGCGTCCTGCACGTCGAGGGTGATGGGCTGGTTCGTGCGCCGACCGGCCGCTTCGACGACGCCCTGCGCCACGACCGCGAGGTCCAGCGGCCCGGTGTCCTCGTCGTCGTTCGCGGGGTCCCGGGCGAGATCGACCAACTCGGACACGAGGTCGGTCAACTCGCGCACTTCGAACCGGATGCCCTCGGACACCTGCTGACGTTGCGCGTCGGTGAGGCGGTCGGCCCGCTCGAGCAGTTCGGCGTTGGTTTGCAGGCTCGTCAACGGTGTGCGGAGTTCGTGGCTCGCGTCGGCGACGAGTTGCTGCTGGCGCCGACGCGATTCGGAGAGCGCCTCGACCATGGTGGCGAAACTCGTCGTGAGGCTCCGGATCTCGCCCGTGCCCGAGGTGGTCACGTCGCCATCGAGTTCACCGGTGCGGGCGATGCGTTCGGCCGACGCGCGGAGGCGTTCGAGGGGCGCGACGATCCGGGTGGCGAGCACCCACCCGAGCAGCGCGGCCGCGATGATGCCGGCCCCGGCGAACAGGGCGAGGCGCAGTTGGAGTGCCCGGAGGACGTCGTCGTTCTCTCGCAGCGACCGGGCGAGCAGCAACACCGACGTGGAACGCGGGGTGGCGATCACGCGGTATCGCGTGTCGCCGACCTTGACGGTGGTGAGCGACGCGCCGGCGCCCGCCTGCACCCGACGGATGACGGCAGTGTCGACCGGGAGTGCCACGCCGATGCAGCGGGTGACGGTGCCGCCGGCGGCCACGACCTGCACCGCGTTCACGACCGTGAGCAGTTCGTTGGGCGGGCAGCCGAACCGCGTGCCCTGCCCGTCGGCACCGGAACGGTCGGGATCGCCCGGATGGTCGCTCCCGCCCCGTTGGGGCGCGAGGTCGGCCGCCTTGCCCCGGAGGGAGTCGTCGATGGTGGCGGTCAGCCGATCCGCAGTGTTGAGGTACGCGACGACGGCACCGAACGCGGAGACGAGCCCGGCGATGAACGCCATGCCGAACGCGATGCGCCACTTGAGACTCACGGTCGGACCACATACCCGACGCCGCGCACCGTCTGGACGAGCCGGGGGAGGTCGTCGATCTCGGTCTTGCGGCGGAGATATCCGATGTAGACGTCGAGCGAGCGGGATCCGGTCTCGAAATCGAAGCCCCAGATGTGTTCGTAGATCTGCTCGCGCGAGAGGACGATGCCGGCGTTCTCCATGAGGAGGGCCAGCAGGTCGAACTCGGTCTTGGTCAGATCGAGGTATGTGGTGCCGCGCATGGCCACCCGCCGGCGCGAATCGACGCGGAGATCCGCGACGACGAGTTCGGGCTCGTCATCGTCGACCTGGTTGCGGCGGAGGAGGGCGCGGAGCCGAGCGAGGAGTTCGTCGAGCGAGAACGGTTTGACGACGTAGTCGTCGGCGCCTGCGTCGAGTCCACTCACCCGGTCGGCGACCTGGTCCCGCGCGGTGAGGACGAGGATCGGAGTGGTGACCTTCCGGGCGCGGAGACGCCGGCAGACGGTCAGGCCGTCGATCGTCGGCATCATCACGTCGAGGACGATGACATCGGGGTCGAAGTCGTCGAAGGCCGCGAGCGCCCGTTCTCCGTCGGTGGTGGGACACACGGTGTACCCCTCGAGCTCGAGGGCCATGACCAGCGCCTCCCGGACACTCCGATCGTCTTCGGCGAGCAGCACGCGTGGCGAGGGCTCCATGGGGCCGACCTTACGGGGCGTTCGCAAGAGAGATGTAAGACCTCAGGCCCGCCCAACGGTCTCGCC
>JBBQXR010000022.1:0-17687 GCA_038209455.1 Acidimicrobiia bacterium | reverse complement strand
ATCGGGGGATGGACATCGGCACTGCGAAGCCGACGCCCACCGACCGGGCCCGGGTGCCGCACCACATGATTGACGTGGCCGACGCGCAGGAGGACTTCTCGGTGGTCCGGTTCCAGACCGAGGCACGCGCCGCCATTGCCGCGGTGGAAGCCCGTGGACATCGCGCGCTGCTCGTCGGCGGGACCGGGTTGTATCTCCAGGCGGTCATCGACGATCTCCGGTTTCCCGGCGAAGACCTGGAGCGCCGGGCGCGGATCGACGCCGGGTGTGGGACCGACGCCGGCCTGGCCGCCGCGTACGGGCGGCTCATCGAGATGGATCCGGTCGCTGCGAGCCGGATGGAGCCGGGGAACCGGCGCCGGATCGTGCGGGCGCTGGAGGTGATCGAGACCACCGGCCGTCCCTTCTCGTCGTTCGGTGCCGGAATCGGTACCGTGCACGCACCGGTGGTGCCGGTCCGGATCGCCGGGCTCACGCTCGATGCCGAGACGCTCACCGCCCGGTTGGAGGCACGCGTGCAGGCCATGCTCGCCGCTGGATGGGTCGACGAGGTCCGCAGCCTCTCGCACCGTCATGAGGGTTGGTCCCGCACCGCCCGCCAGGCGATCGGGTACCCGGAACTCGAACGCTACGTCCGGGACGGCGAGGGGACGCTCAACGACCTCGCGGCCGGCATCGTGGTGCGCAGCCGGCAGTTCGCCCGCCGGCAACGGGCCTGGTACCGGCGGACCGATCGCGTCCACTGGGTCGACGCCGAGCCGAAAACGCCTTCGCCGCTCGACGCGGTAGTGGCATGGTGGGAGTCAGCATGACGGTCCGACTCTCCAAACTCCACGCCACCGGGAACGACTTCCTCGTCTCCACCGCGGCGTTGACGCGCGCCGATGCCGTCGTGCTCTGCGACCGCTTCACCGGGGTGGGAGCCGACGGCCTTCTCTTGCTCGCTCCCGGTCGTGACGGTGCGGACGCAACGATGACGCTCTACAACGCCGACGGATCGGTTGCGGAGATGTCCGGGAACGGGGCTCGCTGTCTGGCCTGGGTCGCCCGCCGTGACGGCATGGGCACCCCCGACCGGTTGGTGGTCGACACCGGCGGCGGTCGCCGGGTGTTGGACCTCGAGGTCGACGGCGATGGCGTCGTGCAATCGGCCGTGTGCGACATGGGCGCGATCACGTTCGTGCCGGCCGAGATCCCGACCACTGCGCCGAGCGCGTTCGGACTCCCGGTCACCGTCGACGGTCAGGAGTTGCTGGCCGACGCCGCGGGCATCGGGAACCCGCACCTGGTCGTCTTCGTCGACGACCCGAGGACCACCGACGTCCCGGGTGTCGGGGCCCGACTCGAGTACGACGACCGGTTCCCCAACCGCGTGAACGTCGAGTTCGTCGCGGTGACCGCGCCCGACTGCATTCACATGCGGGTGTGGGAGCGCGGGGTAGGGGAGACCCGATCGTGCGGAACCGGCGCGTGTGCGGTCGCCGCGGTGGCGCATCACCGCGGGCTCGTCTCCGGGTCGGTCACCGTCAAGCTGCCGGGCGGAACCTTGCTGGTGGAGTTGGGTGACACGGTGCGCTTGGGTGGCCCGGTCACCCACGTGTTCGACGTCGAACTGGACCTGGACGCGGACCGATCATGAGTGAGGATCGCGCCCACCTCGATCGCGGCCGGCGCCGGCTGACCGCGACCGAGGTCGACCTGGGCGTCGTCCAGCAGACGGCATTGCTCGTCGGTACCGGGTACAAGATGGCGACGCTGGAAGAGGCCGAGGCGAGCCTCGAGGAGTTGGCCCGCCTCGCCGACACCGCCGGTGCCGACCCGATCGCGATCGAGGTGCAACGGCGGGACACGCCCGATCCGGCGCTCTACGTGGGGAAGGGCAAGGCCCACGAACTCGCCGAGATGGCCGAGGCGCTCGACGTCGACGTCGTGATCTTCGACGACGAACTCTCACCGGCGCAGCAGCGCAATCTGGAGAAGCTGTTCGAACGGGACGTCGTCGATCGCGTCGCCCTGATCCTCGACATCTTCGCTCAGCACGCCGCGAGCCAGGAGGGAATGCTCCAGGTCGAACTCGCGCAGCTGCGCTACCGGATGCCGCGCCTGCGCGGCCGCGGGCTCCAGCTCTCCCAGCAGGGCGGTGGCATCGGCACCCGAGGTCCCGGTGAGACCCAGTTGGAGGTCGACCGGCGGCGGATCCAGCGCCGCATCACCAAGCTCGAGCGGGATCTCATCGGGCTCGGTCGCACGCGTGACACCCAACGCAAGGCGCGCCTCCGGCGGTCGTTGTCGACGGTCGCATTGGTCGGCTACACGAACGCGGGGAAGTCCACGCTGCTCAACCGGCTCACCGACGCCACCGTGCTCGTAGAAGATCGCCTGTTCTCCACCCTCGATCCCACCACCCGCCGCCTCCGTCTCCCCGGTGGCGAGGTCGTGTTGGCGTCCGACACCGTCGGGTTCGTCCGTCGGCTCCCGCACCAGCTCGTGGAATCGTTCCGATCGACGCTCGACGAGGTGGCCGACGCCGACTTCATGCTGCATCTCGTCGACGCGAGCGATCCCGATCCGGACGGGCGGATCCGCGCGGTCCGCGCCGTGCTCGACGAGATCCACGCCGACCGGGTCCCCGAGCAACTGGTGTTCACCAAGACCGATGTCGCCGCGCCCGACGTCGTCGCCGATCTCCTGCGCACCCATCCCGATGCGCTCGCGGTCTCGGCCCGCACCGGAGCGGGAACCACCGAGCTGCTCGATCGGCTCGGCGACCGGCTCCGGGCCCTGGCGTCGATCGTGGAGCTCCAGATTCCCTACGACCGGGGTGACGTGCTGGCCGCGCTCCATCGGGAAGGCGACGTTCTGGTGGTGGTGCACGAGGATGCTGGCACGCGCGTGCGGGCTCGCCTCTCGGAGTCGATGGCGGGGCGGTTCGCGGACCTCGTCACCTCGGTCGACGGCGTGCCCACCGTCCGCCGGTAGTCTCCGCGGATGTCTGGCGCCGGCTTCGTCCCGCCTCCGTACCCGCACGATCGCCTCGACGCGTTCCGCCGGCTGGCCGATGCCGTTCCCGGCGGCGTGGTCGACTGCTCGATCGGTAATCCGGTGGACCCGGTTCCCGAGTTGGTACTGGCCGCGTTGGCGGTCGCCGCCCCCGCGGGCACGGGCTATCCCGCCACCATCGGCTCGCCGGAGTTCCGCGCGGCCGCGTCCGCCTGGATCGACCGCCGTTTCGGCGTGCGCGTGAACCCCGACGCCGTGCTGGCGTGCATCGGGACGAAGGAACTCGTCGCGTCGTTGCCGCGGATGCTGCACCTGCGGGACCCGAGCCGGGACACCGTGCTCTATCCCGCCATCTCGTACCCGACCTACGCGATGGGAGCCGAACTTGCGGGCCTCCGGGCCGTGCCGGTGCCACTCGACGCAGACTGGCATCTCGACCTGAGCCGGGTGAGTGATGCGGACGCCGAGCGGGCGTTGCTGTTGTGGACGAACGAGCCGGGCAACCCGACGGCAGCCGTCGCCGCTCCGGACGCGATTGCGGCCACGGTGGCGTGGGCACGCGACCGCGGAGTGATCGTCGCGGCCGACGAGTGTTACGCCGAGTTCTCCGGCGGCGATCCCAGCACCGCACTGGCGTCGGGGATCGACGGCGTACTCGTCGCTCATTCGCTCTCGAAGCGCTCGAACATGGCGGGGTTCCGGGCCGGCTTCGTCGCCGGCGACCCGGACCTCGTGCGGTATCTCGGTGAGGTACGCAAGCATGCGGGCCTGATGATGCCGGCGCCGATCCAGGCCGCGGCCGCCGCCGCGCTCGGCGACGACGTCCACGTGGCCGAGCAGCGCAGGCGCTACGAGACCCGTCGGGAACTGATGCTCGCGGGCCTCGCCGCGCTCGGACTCGTCCACGACGGTGGCCCGGCGCCCTTCTACCTGTGGTTGCGGTCCGAAGATCAGGTCGACGACGGATGGGAACTCGCGGCGCGTCTCGCCGAAGCCGGGACCCTCGTCGCCCCGGGTGGGCTCTACGGCGCGGCCGGCGCCGATCACGTACGCCTGGCGTTGACCCAACCGACGGACCGCCTCGAACTGGTCCTCGAACGACTCCGGACCGCCGATCGGGCCTGAGCCCGAGGATCGAACGGTTTACTCTGCTCCGATGGCCGACCTCGAAGGACAGATCAACGCGCTCTGGGACCACCGCGACGACATGAGCGCGGTGATGTCGGTGACCGAGGCAGCAGCGTGCGTCCGCGCCGCGATCGATCTCCTCGACCAGGGCGAAGTCCGGGTCGCCGAATGGGTGGGCGACGACGTCGTGGTCCACCAGTGGCTCAAGCAGGCGATCCTGCTGCTGTTCCGGCTGACCCACATGGAGACGATGGTGCTGGCGCCGTTCGAGTACCGGGACAAGATCCCGCTGAAGCAGCACTACGAGGCGGCTGGGGTCCGGGTGGTGCCGGGCGCCTCGGCGCGCTGGGGCTCGTACCTGGCGCCCGGCGTGATCATGATGCCGAGCTACGTGAACATCGGCGCGTACGTCGGCGCCGACACGATGGTCGACACGTGGGCGACGGTGGGTTCGGGCGCGCAGATCGGCGCCCGGGTGCATCTCGCCGGGGGGGTGGGCATCGGTGGCGTGTTGGAGCCGCCGGGTGCGGTCCCGATCATGGTGGGCGACGACGCATTCATCGGGTCGCGCTGCATGGTGGTCGACGGTGCGCGCGTCGGGGCCGGCGCGGTCCTCGGCGCCGGCGTGATCCTGTCGGGCTCGATCCCGGTCATCGACGCCGAAACCGGTGAGGAGATCTCCCGTGGAGCCGTGCCCGAGTGGTCGGTGGCCGTCGGTGCCACCCGCCCCCGTAGCTTTCCCGGCGGCGAGTTCGGGATGCCGTGCGTGCTGATCATCAAGCGGCTCACCGAGGGTGAGCGTCACGACAAGGCCGCCCTCAACGACATCCTGCGCGAGAGAGGCGTCACGACGTGAGCGCTCACCGGCTCGCTCGTACCGCGGTGCGCTCACGGCGGACCATCAGAGGCGTCACGACGTGAGCGCTCACCGGCTCGCTCGCACCGCGGTGCGCTCACGGCGGACCATCAGAGGCGTCACGACGTGAGCGCTCACCGGCTCGCTCGTACCGCGTCCTGATGGATCTGCTTGCGCTCACCGAGGAGCTGTGCGCGGTGCCGTCGGTGAGCCGGCACGAGACCACCATCGCGGATCTCGTCGAGCATCACCTGCGCGAACGCGCCGCCGCACTGCGCATCGACCGGATCGGCGACAACATCGTCGTCCGATCGGAGTTCGGTCGCGAGCAGCGGGTCGTACTCGGCGGTCATCTCGACACCGTGCCGCCCAACGCGAACCAGTCGCCGCGGCGTGACGGCGACACGCTCCACGGTCTCGGGACTGCCGACATGAAGGGCGGGCTCGCGATCCTGCTCACCCTGGCCGAGGCCCTCGCGGCGCAGCCCGACGCGGCCCGCTTCGACGTGACGCTCGTGTTCTACGTGGCCGAGGAGATCGCCGAGGAGTGGAACGGTCTGCGGGCCCTCTTCGCCGATCACGCC
Organism: Acidimicrobiia bacterium; assembly: GCA_038209455.1. Classification (GTDB taxonomy): domain Bacteria; phylum Actinomycetota; class Acidimicrobiia; order IMCC26256; family JAENVU01; genus JAENVU01. The sequence continues at coordinate 12,119 of JBBQXR010000022.1, read as the reverse complement.
GACCTCGTCGCCGGTGACTTTGCGATCCTGCTGGAGCCGACCGACGGTTGGGTCGAGGCCGGGTGTCAGGGCACGTTGCACCTGCGCGCCAGCTTCAGCGGCGCTCGCGCGCACTCCGCCCGGCCGTGGATGGGGGAGAACGCGATCCACCGCGCTGCAGCCACGCTGGCGCGCCTCGCCGATCCGGCGGCCGATCCCGGGACGGTCGACGTCGACGGGTTGGAGTTTCGTCAGTCGCTCCAGGTCGTGAAGATCGAGGGCGGGATCGCGAACAACGTGGTGCCGGACGCGTGTGCCATCACGGTGAACCGACGTTTCGCACCCAACGTGTCGATCGACGAGGCCGAGGCCGAGACGCGGGCTCTGCTCACGGACGCCGACGCGATCGAGGTCGTGAACGCATCGGTGGCGGCGCCGCCGAACCTCTGGAACCCGCTGATCGCGGAACTGGTGGGCTCGTTCGATCTCGGGGTCCGACCGAAGCTCGGTTGGACCGACGTCGCCCGCTTCGCGGCCCACGGAATCCCGGCGCTCAACTTCGGACCCGGCGATCCGACCGTGTCCCACACCGCCGAGGAATGTGTCACCGGCGAGTCGCTCGACGGTGCGTACGCCGTGCTCGGTCGGTTCCTCGGCCTCGGCTGATCGTGTCGTCGGGTCTGCGGTTGGCACTCGTCAGCGACGACGAGCAGGTCGAGATCTGTGAGCGGTACTGGCTCGAATACGGCGATTGGGCGGTGGCGGAATACCGCGCCCGGTACGGCGTCGAGGTGGCGCCCGACCATGCGGGCATGCGGGCCGAGTTGCCGGTGATGCTCGGCCCGCGCGGTCGTCTGTACCTGGCCGAACTCGACGGGGCACCGGTCGCCACCGGCGGGCTCAAGCCGATCGATGACCATTCGGCGGAGCTCAAGCGCATGTATGTCCGCCCAACGGCACGCGGGCGTGGGATCAGCCGCGTGCTACTCGACCGTCTGGTCGCCGACGCGATCGACATTGGCTACGACCGCCTCCGACTCGACACGCTCGACTTCATGACCGAAGCTCACGCGCTGTACCGGTCGGCGGGATTCGTCACCGGCGCGCCGTACGAGTTCAGCGAGACGGTCCGGGCCGGGGTCGAGGCCCACACCGTCTACCTGGAGTTGGCACTCACCGATCGACAGCGGGACCAGGAGGACGAGGGATGAGCGGAGCGAGATGAGTATCGACATCGAGACGCGGGGCGACGTGCGGATCGTGCGCTGGGACGACGGTGAGAACCGGGTCAACGTCGACTCGATGACCGAATGGCACGCGACGCTCGACCTGCTGGAGGAGATCGACGGTCCGCTCGCGGTCGTGGTCGTCGGCACCGGCAAGTTCTTCTCCAACGGTCTCGACCTCGACCGGTTCGCAGCAGCTCCGAACGAGGCCGGCCCGACGATCGAGTTGCTCAACTCGTTGTTCGGTCGGCTGTTGCTGTTCCCGGCCTACGCGGTCGGCGCACTGAACGGCCACACGTTCGCAGCGGGCGCGATGATCTCGTGCTGTTTCGACGCCCGGGTGATGCGCAGCGATCGTGGGTACTGGTGTCTGCCCGAGGTCGATCTCGGTCTGCCGCTCTCGGACGCGATGGCCGCGGTCGTGAGTGCCCGTCTACCGTTCGAGGCGGTGCAGGACGCGATGCTCACCGGCCGGCGTTACACCGCCGAGGAGGCCGAGGCGCTCGGGATCGTCACCGATACGAGCGACGAAGATCGACTGCTCGACGTGGCCATCGCCCTCGCCGCCCCGATGGCGGGCAAGCATCGCGGCGTGATCGGCGAGCACAAGCGCCTCCTGTTCGGAGCGGCAGCCCGTCGATGTGGTGTGGAGACGACGGCGCCGTAGCCGGGATGCGTCAGGGGATCTCGGGGAGGCCGGCGGCGTCGAGCGGCCACTCGGGGTTGTACGCCACTTCCCACGTGTGACCGTCCGGATCGGCGAAGTAGCCGATGTAGCCGCCCCAGAACACGGAGGCGGGCGCTTTCAGGATGGTGGCTCCCGCGGCGGTCGCGATTTCGAACGCGGCGTCGACCGCCTCGATGCTCTCGACGTTGACGGCCAGGGACATGCCCGAGAACCCGGTGCGAGTCGGTTCGAGGCCGGCGTCGCCTGCGAGCGCGACGAGTGGGTAGAGGCTGAGCAGGGCACCGCCGGTGCGGTAGAACGCAACGCCCTCAGGGTTGCCGGCGCGTTCCCAACCGAGCGCGTCGTAGAACGCGCAGGACCGGTCGAGGTCCGCCACCCCGAGGGTGACGAGCGAAATGCGGCCCGGGAACCGGGGAGTGGCGCTCACAGGCGCCGCATCACCGTGACGACCTTGCCGTAGATCGTGATCTCGGACGGCTTGAAGATCATGTCCTCGAGGGCCGGGTTGGCCGGGCGGAGGATGATCTTGCCGTTCTTGGCGAGGTAGGTCTTGACCGTCGCTTCGTCACCGGGGAGGCCGGCCACGACGATGTCGCCGTTGTTCGCGGTCGGCTGCTCACGGACCACGACGTAATCGCGATCGAAGATGCCGGCTTCGATCATCGAATCACCGCGCACGCGCAGCATGAAGAGCTGGCCGTCCCCGGTGAGATCCTCGGGCAGCGGCATCGTCTCCTCGATGTTCTCCGCCGCGAGGACACCGGTGCCGGCAGCCACGTCGCCGAGGAGCGGCACGTGCACGACGGGGCGCCGGTCGACGATGGCACCCGAACTCGGCTCGAAGCAGACCTCGATGGCCCGCGGCTTGGTGGGGTCACGCCGGAGGTAGCCCTTGTCCTGGAGCGCCGCGAGATGGGCGTGCACCGTGGAACTCGACGACAGGCCGACGGCCTCGCCGATCTCCCTGACGCTCGGTGGGTACCCCTTGCGCCGGACTTCCGAGTCCACGAACTCGAGAACCTGCTGCTGGCGAGGGGTCAGAGATGCGGCTTTGCTCATGGCGCCGACGATAACACGATCAGGCGTTCGCTGCAAACATGCGTTCGGAAAAGGCTTGACAACGAACGGGCGTTCGTGGTGTAGTGGTGAGCCGAACGGGCGTTCGTCCCACATCCCGGGAATCGGCCGATGACCCAGCAACGACGGGGTCGATCGGGGAGTGTCACACCCCCGTGGTTCGATGCCACCACACCAACCGCACGCATTCAGACGCACGATCCCGATGGAGGATCCGATGGCCGCAGTCATGATCACCGAACGACCTGCTCCCCGGAGCCGCACCCATGCCGCCGGTCCCCGCCGGACGCAACGGTGCCGGCTCGTCGCCGTTCCGGACGTCGCCCCTGGCGTCCGGAACGCGACGACGCAGGTCACGCCGGCCACGTTCCGGCGGCGCCGCCTCGCGGCGCTGCTCGGAGTCGTGGCCGTGGTGGTCATGGCCGGACAGGCGGGCGCGGCGCTCGGGGGCCCATCCCTCGCGGCCCCCGAGCACGCCCCGTCAGTGAGTCGGTACGTGGTCCAGCCGGGCGATTCGCTCTGGACCGCCGCCCGGCACCTGGCCCCGAACGACGATCCACGCGAGGTGGTCGACGCGTTGGCCTCGGCGCACGGCGGCGGGCGGTTGCTCCCGGGTGAGGTGCTGCGCTGGCAGCACTGATCGTGAGGGTGGCCATCGGGTCATCGGATGCGGACGGAGGCCGGCTCCCCTCGGAGTCGGTGCGGCTACGTTGCGTCGGTGCGCTGTCCCTACTGCTCGGAGCATTCCGACAAGGTCGTCGACTCGCGCACGGCCGCGGACGGCGACGCCATCCGTCGGCGGCGGGAGTGCCTCGCCTGCGGGCGCCGGTACACCACCTACGAGCGGCTCGAGAAGATTGCGCTCGTGGTCCGGAAGCGCTCGGGCGCGACCCAGCCCTTCGATCGGGCGAAGTTGGCGCGGGGGATCGGCCAGGCGGTGGCCGGGCGCGCGGTGGCGTCGGAGGCAGTCGAAGCTATGGCCGACGATCTCGCGGAGTGGGCTGGGACCCAGGGCGCCGAGGTCACGAGTGACGCGCTGGGCCTGGCGGTCCTCGAACGGCTCCGGCCGCTCGATCCGGTCTCGTACCTGCGTTTCGCGTCGGTCTACAAACAGTTCGACGATCTGGCGGACTTCGAGGCCGAGGTGGTGGAGCTCCAGAAGACACCGTCCGGTGGAGTGGCTGCGCCCAAATCGCCCGAAGGGGAACGCTCGTAACTCCGCCGTTTCGCGTTTGCCCAGGTCACCGGGCAATGTCGGATCGCGCGCCTTCTGGCGTTGACATGGTGGAACTCCAGTGATGTAATTCACGCCCCATGTCGCGTTGGACGGGGACGAAACCACAACATCTTGTGGTTCTCATGGAAACAGTTCGGGAACCACAAGACGCCGTCAGCAAGCATCCAGCAAGCAACGGGGATGCGTGGTGCCGGTGGCTTCGGCGCAATCGAAAGACGCAATCGAAAGACGCAATCGAACAGCACGAGCACAGCACCACAGCAAGGGCGGAAATGCAGAGGAGCGGCGCCATCCGGGTGTCGCACAGCAGTGGGGGAAGGGAATCAGCTTTATGGCGATGGCGCCGGAACAGGTCGGAATCGGAATCCGTCGGTATTTCACTCGAGAGGGTGATCACCCGTACGAGGGGATCGCGTGGGAACGCCGCGATGCTCGTATCACCAACTACAAGGACGGCACCGACGCGTTCTTCCAGCCCGAGGTCGAGTTCCCGCAGTCGTGGTCGCTCAACGCGACCAACATCGTCGCCCAGAAGTACTTCCGGGGCACCCTCGGCACGTCCGAGCGTGAGTCGTCGCTGCGTCACGTCATCGACCGTGTCGCCGACACCATCACCGAGTGGGGCCATCGCGACGGCTACTTCACCGACGACGCCGAGGCCGAGACCTTCCGCGCCGAACTGAAGTTCATCCTCGTGACCCAGCGCGCCGCGTTCAACTCGCCGGTGTGGTTCAACATCGGGGTGAAGGGCGTTCCGCAGCAGGCGAGCGCGTGCTTCATCCTCGCCGTCGAGGACACGATGGACGGCATCCTCAACTGGTACCGCGAGGAGGGAACCATCTTCAAGGGTGGTTCCGGATCGGGGATCAACCTCTCCAACCTCCGTTCGAGCGCCGAAGGCCTGAAGGGTGGCGGCACCGCGAGCGGTCCCGTGAGCTTCATGCGCGGCGCGGACGCGTCGGCCGGCACGATCAAGTCGGGGGGCAAGACCCGGCGCGCCGCGAAGATGGTGATCCTCAACGCAGATCACCCGGACATCGAAGAGTTCATCTGGTGCAAGACCCACGAGGAGCGCAAGGCGCACGCACTGGCCGCCGCCGGGTTCGACATGGACCTCGACGGCAAGGACAGTCACTCGATCCAGTACCAGAACGCCAACAACTCGGTCCGGGTCACCGACGACTTCATGCGTGCGGTGATCGAGGACAAGGACTGGGACCTCAAGTCGGTCACCACGGGCGACACGATCCGCACCCTGCGGGCGCGCGATCTCATGCGTCAGGTCTCGGAGGCGTCGTGGGCGTGCGCAGACCCCGGCATGCAGTTCGACACCACCATCAACAAGTGGCACACCGCTCCGAACACCGGTCGAATCAACGCGAGCAACCCGTGCAGTGAGTACATGCACCTCGACAACTCGGCGTGCAACCTCGCGAGCATCAACCTGCTCGAGTACATCGGCGAGAACGAAGCGTTCGACGTCGAGGCGTACAAGCACACCGTCGAGGTGATGTTCACCGCACAGGAGATCCTCGTCGGCAACGCCGACTACCCGACCCAGGCGATCGGCGACAACAGCCGCAAGTTCCGCCAGCTCGGTCTCGGCTACGCCAACCTCGGCGCGCTGCTGATGGCCCAGGGCCTTCCGTACGACTCGCCGGCCGGCCGCTCGTGGGCCGCATCGCTCACCGCGCTCATGACCGGTCACGCGTACGCCACCAGCGCGCGCACCGCAGGTCGTATGGGTCCGTTCGCGGGCTACGCGGAGAACGAAGACGCGATGCTGAACGTGTTGCGCATGCACCGCGCCGAGACCGCCAAGATCGACGAGGAGCTGGTCCCGCCGGAGCTGCTCTCCGCCGCGCAGCAGAGCTGGGACGAGGCCGTGGAGCTCGGTGAGCAGTACGGCGTGCGCAACTCGCAGGCCACCGTGCTCGCACCGACCGGCACCATCGGTCTGATGATGGACTGTGACACCACCGGCATCGAGCCGGACCTCGCACTCACGAAGGCGAAGAAGCTCGTCGGTGGCGGCACGATGTTCATCGTCAACCAGACCATCCCGCGTGCGTTGCGCCAGCTCGGATACACCGAGGGCCAGGTCGACGCGATCATCAACCACATCGACGAGCACAAGTCGATCCTCGGTGCGCCGGCCTTCAATCCCGAGCACCTCCCGGTGTTCGCGTGCTCCATGGGCGACAACGTGATCCACCACATGGGTCACGTCACCATGATGGGTGCGGTCCAGCCGTTCATCTCGGGGGCCATCAGCAAGACGGTCAACATGCCCGAGGAAGCCACGGTCGAAGAAGTCGAGGCGCTCCACATCGAGGCGTGGAAGCTCGGCCTCAAGGCGGTTGCGCTCTACCGCGACAACTGCAAGGTGGGCCAGCCGCTCTCGACCCAGAAGAAGGCCGGGGACCCGGTTCCGCTCGAGGGCGGCACCATCGTCGAGTCGACGCCGGAGCGCATCGTCGAGCGGGTCGTCGAGCACGTGATCGTGCAGGAGCCGGTCCGTCAGAAGCTGCCGCGGGTGCGGTCGTCGAAGACGTTCTCGTTCCGGGTCGCGGACTGCCACGGCTACGTGACCGTCGGCGAGTTCGAGGACGGTCGGCCCGGTGAGCTGTGGCTCAACGTGTCGAAGCAGGGTTCCACGCTCTCGGGGATCATGGACGCGTTCGCGATCTCGGTGAGCCACGGCCTGCAGTACGGCGTGCCGCTCGAGGCGTTCTGCGACATGTACACCAACATGCGGTTCGAGCCGGCGGGCATGACCGACGACCCGGACATCCGGTTCGCCACCAGCCTCGTCGACTACATCTTCCGTCGTCTGGCGGTCGAGTACCTCGACACCGACAAGCGCAAGGACCTCGGCATCCTCACCGTGCACGAGCGGCTCCAGCCGACGCTGCCGGGTGTGGAGGAAGAGGTCGACGCGCAGGTCACGGACAAGCTGGAACTGTTGCCGGCCGACGATCGGGCTCCCGCTCAACCGGTGGTGGAGGCTCCGGCCGCCGCGGTCGCGCCGCCCGCACCTCCCGCCGCGGCTCCGGTCGCACGGGAACGCGAGCACGTGCTCTGTTACGTGTGCGGCGACATCATGCAGCGGGCCGGCAGCTGTCACGCCTGCCCGAGCTGCGGTGCCACCAGCGGCTGTTCATAGTGTCAAGTTACATCTGAGTTTCAGCGGTATTTGCACCTGATTTGCAGGCAAAGTTGCATGGAGATGCAGTCATCGCTTTCCCCCCGAGGCGTCCGCTCCTGTTGGAGTGGGCGCCTCGGCGCAATTTCGCTGCGGTGCTCGGTTGGGTGTTCTGATGCCGCCTGAACACGTGGTGGACGACATGGACTCTTTACGTGGGTCGACGATCGGGTCATCGACGCCGGGGCCTGCTGCACGGCGTCGAGTGAGCGCGTGTTCCGCTACGACAGGCATCCGGGTCACGAATCCGAATGTCATCTCCACCGCGGGCTGATTCTCGGGCACCTCGTGAGGCCTCGCCCGAGGTCGAGCTAGGGGCGGTTCTCGATTTGATCCTCAGGTACCAAGAGACGGGCGTGTTCGTTGCTCTCTGAGCCGATCCGCGTTCGCGGTGTGGGCTGGAGTTGGTCGCGCGTCGAGTTGCAGCGCCTCCCGGGCCGTTGGGCCTACGACGATCTCCCCGCCGTCACCAGCGTCGGCGAGTCGAGCATGCATCAACCGGTGGAGGCTGACGTTGCCGGTCCTCATTGTGGAGACTTCGCGGGTGTGCAGCCGGCCCTGGTGAGCACGGTAGAGCATTCGGAGGTCGGTATCAGTCGGGGCATCCATGCCTCGCGCACCAGTCGCGGGTGGCGGATCGATGGTAAAGGCCGGGACGAGGCGGATTCCGGTGGAACCGCGATGGAGTCGAAGTCCGGCCGGGCCGAGTGTCTGTTCGAGGACTTCGAGGTGCTCGTTCAATGTGGACGGATCGAAGCCGGCGAGCTGAGGGAGCGCGCTCGGCGCGATCCCGCTTGTGCGCCGAGCGAGAATCGCGCCGCGCAGTTCGACGTTCCCGGTGTGGCGGGGCTCACCTCAGAGTGCTGCGGGCCACGGCGCCCTGATCCGTGACAGTCCGAGATGTGCACCGCATCGCGGCGACAGGCCTCTGCGCGAAGGGCTCAGTGCTCGCCTTTGACCACGAAGTACGAGCCGCGAATCGTTTCGGCCCGCTTTCGACTTCTGCCGTGCGAACCTGAACGGGCCGGCGCGCCCATTCCTTCGGACAGCTTGAAGCCCACCGCACGCTTCCCCTACTCGTCGAGCGCGTACAGCACGTTGATCGCAAGACCGCAATGCGCGGGCCTGCTATTCGGATCGGAGCACCGTCGCCGGTGCGAGGCGCGCGGCGCGCCATCCCGGGATCGCCGCAACGAGGTTGGTGACGAGCAACGTCGCTGGCACTGCGAGTACCAGAAACGCCAGGGTCACGGGTGACGTGTACACCAGCGGTACCTCGTTGGTCACCCACTTCCACGCGAGTCGGCCCGTCACCAGTCCGAGCGGGATGCCCACCATCAGGCCCACGATTCCCACGACGGTCCCGTGAGCGGCCACGAGTCCCGCGGTCATGCGGCGCGTGAAGCCGATCGCCCGGAGGATCGCGAACTCGGCGCGCCTCCGGCGGATGCTCGTCACGAGGACATGCGCGAGGGTCGACATTGCGAGCAGCACGAGGAAGAGGACGAGGACCGTCGGCATACTGCGAACCCGGCGCAGGTTCTGCAGTTCGGGCGGCACCTCGGCGGAACCGATCGTGCGCTGGCCGCTCCCCATGGCGTGCCGCAGTCGGGTGAGTGCGGTGCGATGTTCGATGCCCGATCGCCAGCGCAGTACCGCGAACTGCTCCATGCCGGACTGCGTCGTCGGGTCGGTCGTTTGCCCCACCAAGTGCATCGCTGCCGGCGTCACCCAGACGCCCTCCGTGAAGCCCGAGTGCACCTCGTTCGGGAACAGCGACGTCCCGACGATCGTGAAGGTGCGTCGGCCGTGACCGCGAATCGTGATCCGGTCGCCGATGCCGACGCCCAACTGCCGGGCGCTCGACGGGCCGATCGCGGCCTGGTGTGGACCAACGGGAGCGTGGCCAGTGAGGGTCACCAGCCGGACCTGTCCGCGTATCGGTTTCACGTCGAACACTGCTACGCCGGCACCGTTCACATCGACGACGACGCGACCCAGCACGGCCGTTGCAGCCGCGTCAGGTTGGTGCCGCAAGGCTCGCACGAATGCCGGCGCGACGGCATCGACGCCCTTGCCGTAGTCGGAACCTCCCGCCGCGACCGTTGCGTCCCAGGCCACTCCGGCCGCAGCCGGATTCGCGAGGGCCTCGTCGAGGCCGTGAGCCACGGTGAAGGCGGCGACGATGCCGAGCACGCCGGCAATCGAACCGAGCAGAGCGGCCCGAACCGGCACCCGGCGCCGACCCCGGCCCGGCTCGAAGGCCATGGTCGTGCCGAGGCCGACGGGCAGTGGCATCACTCGGCGCACCGCCGCCGCAACCCGGCTCGTCGGCGTGGGCGACTCCCGGTCGAGCATGCCGCTGCGATGCCAGGCCACCGCCACCGCGGCGCCGAGGAGCAGCACGCCGAGGCCGATGAGGCCGGGGCCGAGGACTGTCCAGTCGGCGTTGAGTCCGACATCCGGATCGACGCCACGTGCAAACCCGATCGGGAAGCGGGGCGAGAGTGCCAAGGCTCCACCGAGGGCGATCGGAATCGCGACGGCGACGGTGAGGAGGTGCGGAAGCGCACCAGCGAGCGTGCGGCCCCCGCGTGTCAGTCCGATGCTGCGGAGGACGAGCGCGTCGTCGTCGATGGTCGACACGGATCGGGCCAAGGCCTGACCCACGAAGACGATCCCGGCCAGTGCGACTGCGATGCCGAGGAGGAGTTGTGCCACGCGCTCGACGGAGATCGCGGTCCCGATCCTGCGCTCGACCGAGTGCAGGTCGAGCACCGGGGTGCCCGGGGCGAAGACGTGGTTGACGTCGTGCCGTAAGCGCGCGATATCGCGAGTGGGATGACGTAGCTGGAGATGGGCGTTGGCAATCGTCTCGATTCGCTTTCCGTAGTGCTTGCCGGTTCCCGGCGAAAGAAAGATCAACCCGCCAGTGAAGAGAAACTGGCTCGGTTCGCGGATCACCCCGACGACCCGAACCGTGAAGTGCGCGCCCGCGGGCGTGCCGGACGCGTTCTGCCCCCGCGCGAACGCGGTGAACGGGACCTTGTCGCCGACCGCGATGTGGTGCTGCTGCGCCGCAATCTCGTCGACCACGATTTCACCGACGGCGCTGGGCTTCCACATGCGCCCCTCCCGCACGACGGGTCGGTCGAGGCTCTGGAGCCAACCGCCGCGTGTCGGCATGACGAACAGCGTGCTCCCAGGCGCGTCGCCAGGGCTCGTACCGAAGACGAGATTCCATGGCGCCACCTGCTTGACGTAGGGCAGGGCTCGCAGCTCGGACCAATCACCTTGGTACAGCTCGACCTGGCTCGTGAACACCACTGCGTCCGCCCCACGGGTTTGGATCCGCAATCGGTCGAACGCGGTGTCGGCCCGGCGCGCTCCGGCCAGTGCCGCCAGCGCCAGCCCCGCGCTGAGTCCGGCGAGCAGGCCGAGGACGACGAGCGATCGCCAGCGCCGGCGCAGGTCGTTCGCGGCCCACATGCGCGCACCGTCGGTGCGCCCCCTTGCGTTCATGGTGAGGCCTTCCAGAGAGCCAATCGCGCGGCGTGGAGTCCGCACATACCGTGGACGCCACCTCCGGGCGGGGTCGATGACGAGCAGAGAAAGACGCCCTCGATCGGGGTCGCCCACGGCCGCGCCGACACCACGGGCCGCGTGAACATCTGGCGGAGGTCGCCGGCTCCGCCGTTGATGTCGCCCCCAACGTAGTTGGCGTCATGACGTTCCATCGCGGGGGCGTTCATCGTGTGACGGGTGGTCACGACCTCACGAAAGCCGGGTGCGAAACGCTCGATCTGCGACTCGATGGCCGCGGTGCGGTCCTCGGCCGAGCCGTTTGGTACGTGGCAGTAGGCCCACGCGACATGACCGCCGGCGGGCGCACGAGTCGGATCCATCAGAGTCGGCTGCACGACGATCACGTAAGGCCGATCGGAATGGCGTCCGGCATGGACCTCGGCCTCGGTGGCGGTGATTTCCTCTGCGGTGCCGCCGACGTGCACGGTGCCTGCGATGCGAGCGGAAGGATGGGTCCACGGGATCGGTGCGGACAATGCCCAGTCGACCTTGCAGACGCCCGGGCCGTACCGGAACCGCTGAAGGCGGCGTTTGTAGCCGGCGGGCACCGCGTCGCCGGCGATGCGGAGGAACTGGCGCGGCGTCAGGTCGAGCATCGTGATCGGGGCGCGTGGGAGGTCGGCCAAATCGGTGACCTCGTGCCCGGCGACGATCGCACCTCCGTGAGTTTGGAACACGCGACCCAAGGCGTCGGCAACACTTTGACTGCCCCCGCGCGCCACCGGCCAGCCGTACGCGTGCGCGAGGAGGAGCAAGAAGAGGCCGTAGCCCGCCGTCGCCGGCGCCGTGAGCGGCTGGATCGCGTGCGCGGCGGCGCCCACGAGCAGCGCTCGGGCCTCGTCGGTGCTGAATCGCGCCGTCGCAAACCCTTGCGCGCTGCGGATCGCGTGGAGCCCGAAGCGCGCGCTCGGCCATGGCGCGCTCGGCACACTCAGCGGTGAGAGGAAGGTCGACACGAGTGCAGGTGCACGCGTCACGAGCGGGTCGAAGATGCGTCGGTAATGGGTTGTATCAGGACCGAGGCTCGCGGCGGTGGCGTGCACGTCGCGATGAAGTGTCGCGGCGCGTCCATCGTCGAGTGGATGCGCAAGCGGGAGCGCAGGATGGATCCACTCCACTCCG